>DLYJ01000263.1 GCA_003447785.1 Treponema sp. | reverse complement strand
ACAACCGAACCGCTTTCAAACCATATTGCAAAGGCGATGAGCGATTACGCTCTCGGACTGGCAACTCCTGAAGGATATTCAGGATATGGAGACGAGCAGGGTAACAGTGCACTTCGTGCAAAAATCGCCGAAACTTTCTACAAGAATATGGCTGGCGCTGACGAAATCTTTATTTCGGACGGTGCAAAATGTGATATCGCACGTATCCAGACTTTGTTCGGTTCAAAAACAAAGATTGCCGTTCAGGACCCGGCTTATCCTGTATATGTTGACGGTTCTGTAGTAATTGGTGCTGCAGGAAAGAACGGCGGAAAGGGCTACAAGGGAGTTACATACCTTCCGTGTACACCTGAAAACAACTTCTTTCCGGATCTTTCAAAAGTAAAGAAAAATACACTTATTTATTTCTGTTCACCAAATAATCCGACAGGTGCAACAGCAAGCCGCGAAGAACTCAAAACCCTCGTTGATTTTGCAAACAAAAACGGCTGTATCATTATTTACGATGCCGCTTACTTTGCATTTATCCGCGACGAAAAACTGCCAAAAACAATCTTCGAAATTCCTGGTGCACGCACCTGTGCAATCGAAGTAAATTCATTCTCAAAACCTGCAGGATTTACAGGCGTTCGGTGCGGCTGGACAGTAGTTCCAAATGAACTTAAATTTGCTGACGGTTCCCTTGTAAACAAAGACTGGAACCGCATCATGACAACCCTGTTCAACGGTGCTTCAAACATCGCTCAGGCCGGTGCACTTGCCGCCCTGGATGAACAGGGAATTAAGGATATGACTGCTCAGGTTGATTACTATCTTGAAAACGGCCGCCTTATCAAAGCAACCCTGGACGGAGAAAACTTTAAAAAGCACGGCGTAGAAGTTTATTTTACGGGAAACGGTCCGTACGTATGGGCAAAATTCCCGGGAAAATCAAGCTGGGATGTTTTTGATAAAATCCTTAAGGAATGCAACGTTGTAACAACACCGGGCTCAGGCTTTGGACCTGCCGGCGAAAGCTTTATCCGCTTCAGTTCCTTCGGACATCGCGCAGATATCGAAGAAGCCTGCGCACGCCTTTCAGCATTGCAGCTGTAAACAGCTGTAAAAACAAATTAAATCTGTGACTTGTAGCCGATGCTGAGCTTAAACTGGTCCTGCCATCGGCTCTTTCTGAACTTGTTGATTTTGACTTGGAGCATTGTTTTTAATGTTCCAGTCATAATCGGCACTGAAAGGAACGGACTTACCTTGATTGTGTAGTCGTCGTCCTTCAATTCTTTGATTCGCTTCAAATCATAAAAATCTCTGTCCGGGAAGGAGAGGGTAGTATGAAAGCCGAATGTAAAGTCTGTATTTCTTATATAAAGCCTGTCTGTAAAAATCGTTAAATTTGCACCGAACGTATCATCGATAAAAATGAATTTTTCTGCTGATTCCTTAGGAACGCTGAACAATGTCAGATGAGCGCGGAAATTCTTTGTGTACAAACGAGGTTCAACAATAAGATAAATATCGTCCGAGCGAATTTCTGTCTTTTCGTTTCCAGCCTTTACAGGAAGGTTGTCAAAGCCCGCCTGGATAAACATTGACTGTGTGTAGCGGTTTCCCAGCAGCAGGTCGATTCCCGTGTGGAGATAAAGTTTGTCTACAAGGAGGATTACGTCTTCCGTTCCGTTTTTTGAATCCAGCGGGGCGCCGATACCTGCGGCAATATCGATGGAAAGCGGATCCGTAACAGCTGCAAAACGAAGGTCAATGTTCAGCTGGTTGATGTCTTCATCATTTTCTTCATTCTTGTATATGTACAAACCTGTAGCAATCGGGCGGCTGTTAATATGGATAACATAGGAACCTCCGATTCCGTAGAACGGATAAACTGTTGAACCTTTTAATCCCAGCCAGCTTTCCGTAATCATTGATGTAATCGGTTGAATTCCAAAATGTCTCTGCAAGAATACATCGGTTCCGATGGGTTCAAAAGTTCCTATAAATGCACTGATATACTGTGTGATTCCCAGAAACGGCTTTATGTAGGTTGCTGAAAATTCATCAATACAGAATACGGCGTCAGTTTCTTCAAAAAGACCTGTATCAAGAACGTCAGCGGTTTGAATACTGAATTCGGCGCGGACAAGAAACTGAGGACTAAAATCAAGTTCGCCGGCAAAATATGCCTTCATATTCATGATTGGATCAAATTTTTCTGATGCTTCGTTGGAAGTAATATCTCCTTTAATTCCTGCATAGCCGCTGAACGCTGCAGAATACATGTTTGCAGAAAAAATGGAAAAAAGTGCGGTCATTATGGAGAGTTTTTTAATTAATTTCATAGGAATTACCTCCGGATACAGTAATACACTTGTATCATCGGCAAAAAAGACTGTCAACTTTAGTGATTTGTACTAAAACGAATTTTTATTAATTTTTTTTTTATTCCCTTGACTTTGAGAAATGAACGGTTAAAATATATAAATATGAGTGATTATCTTGACGCAAATAACGAAGAACTGTTAAAAGACTATTTCTCCGAAGCCGAACTCATGGTTGATAACCTGGAAAGCAATATTCTTGCAATCGAAAATGATCCGACCAACCATGACGCTATCGATGAAATTTTCCGTGCAGCACATACTCTTAAAGGAAACTCTGCTACTGTAGAATTTACTGAGATTTCTCATTTTGCACATACAATGGAAGACTTGCTGGACGAAGTACGTTCAGACAGAGTTCAGGTTACTGAAGATGTAGTTGATACGTTGCTTACGGCCCTCGATGTTATTAAGGCCATGCTTGAGTCGCGCCAGAACGGCTCGGTATACCAGGAGAGTGTTGAAGAAATCACTCAGAAAATCCAGGGTCTTATTCCTGCCGGTGGCGGTAAAGCTCCTAAAAAAGCTGCTCCTAAAGCCGCCGCACCTGCAACACCTGCTCCGGCTCCTAAAGCAGAAGCACCTAAGGCTGCTTCCAAAGTTGAAATGTCCGAATTTGAACTTCTTGAACTCAAACAGAGCTGCGAAGGCGGACAGAAACTCTGGGCAATCAATGTTGTATTTGATGAAAATAATCCGATGAACACAGTTGGAGGAATTCAGGTATTTGCCGCATTAAAGGCTGCCGGTACCGTTCTTAAAACAGTTCCGGATTTTGATGCATTATATGAAGACGAATTCCACAAGGAAGTTGTTTATTACGTAGCTTCAACCAGCACAGGTGACCAGCTGGAAGACCTTGCCTTCCTTGATGACGTTACATTGAGCGTTGATGCTCAGTGCCTCGATAATGCCGTTGCTTCAGACAGTCATGCTGCTGAAACGGCTGCCGCTGAAGCCCCTGCTCCAAAAGCAGAAGCTGCACCGGCTGCAGAAACTCCTGCCCCAGCCGCACCTGCAAAAGCCGCTGCTCCTGCAGAACAGCCTAAGGCAGCCGCACCAAAACCTGCCGCAGGCCACGTTCAGCAGAGTTCAATCCTGCGTGTTGACTCAAAGCGCATCGATTACCTTCTCAACCTTGTTTCAGAAACAGTTATTACAAAGGCATCGTTCAACCAGAGTGCACAGCAGCAGGCAGATATGCTCATTCAGTTCCAGACTCTCGATTCTTCATACAAGGAAAAAGTCCGAAAGATGTTTGAACAGCTTCCTCAGTATCTTGAAGAGATCCAGAACGGTGTATCTGTAAAAGACATTAAGAATAACATCCTTGCAGAATACGGTGACATTTCAAATTACTTCGATGTATTTGAAGCACGCTTCAAGGATTTGAATACCAAGTTCCATTCAGCAACACAGAACCTGGGCCGCATCGCCGGTGAACTCCAGGAAGGTGTAATGAAGATTCGAATGGTTCCTATCAGTCAGATTTTTGACCGCTTCCCTCGTGTAGTCCGGGATTTGCAGAAGGATCTGGGTAAAAAAGTTAACCTTCTCATTGAAGGTGAAGAGACAGAACTTGATAAGACTGTAATCGATGACCTGATGGATCCTATCATGCACTGTGTCCGCAACTCAGTTGACCACGGTATCGAGTCTCCGGAAGTACGTAAGGCTGCCGGCAAGGAAGAAACAGGTACTGTTCTCCTCAAAGCTGCCAACGAAGGTAACATGATTATAATCGACATCGTTGATGACGGTGGCGGTATTGATACAGAAAAGGTTCGCGCAAAAGCTATCGAAAAGGGACTTATTCACCCGAACAAAGTTCTTACGGAGCAGGAAGCCGCAAACCTCATCTTTATGCCTGGATTCTCTACGGCAGAAAAGATTACAAACGTTTCAGGCCGTGGTGTAGGTCTCGACGTTGTTAAGACAATGATCGACAAACTCAACGGTACAGTAAATGTAACGACAGAAAAGGGTAAGGGATCCAAATTCTCTATCCGTCTTCCGCTTACACTTGCTATCATTCAGGGTCTTTTGGTTCGCGTTGGACAGGAAGTTTATTCAATTCCAATTGCATCGGTTATCGAAAGCCACCGTATCAAGAAAGAAGAAATCAATACTATCGACAATTACGAAGTACTCAATGTTCGTAACGAAGTCATTTCTGTATTGCGCCTGAGCAGACTGTTCAACATTCACAACGCAGAAGACGGTGAATATTGCTTTATCGTAATTGTAGGTACACAGGATAAAAAAATCGGCATTATGGTAGATGCCCTTATCGGAGAAGAGGACGTTGTTATTAAACCATTGAGAGATCAGTTTACTCAGTCCCCTGGTATTGCCGGAGCATCTATTCTCGGTGACGGTTCTGTTTCACTTATCATTGATGTTAGCCAGCTCCTTGAACTTGGCGTGCGCCAGGAGATAGAAGCCCGCTCTGAATATGGAGCAACGGAGTAAACTATGGAAGATATTCAGAACAAGGAAGAAGTAAAAAACATCAACACAGCACTTGCTGAAAATCTTGGCACTTACATGCAGGATAACTCAGCTGCTGAAAAAAATGATAAATTAGCTCAGATTGACTATAAAATGGTTACCTTCTCGCTTGCAGGTAAAGATTATGCAATCGACATCATGAAGGTAAAGGAAATCGCAAAGGCCGGCCGTTTTACATACGTTCCGAATACTTTGCCGTTCGTCCTCGGTGTATATAACCTCCGCGGCGAAATTATTCCGATTGTTGACCTGCGCCTCTTCTTCAACATTGAAGTTGAAGAGCGTACAAACGGCAATCTGGAAAACATGCTTATCGTTTCAATCGGTGAACAGACTTTTGGTATTGTAGTTGATTTTATTGACAAGGTTGTCGGAATCCAGAAATCTACAATCCAGCCTCCACATCCACTTTTTGGCGATATCAACATTAAGTACATTCAGGGTGTTGTTGAAGTTAACAACCGCCTTTATATTCTTCTCGACATCGAACGCATCTTCGGTTCAAAAATCGAAGCTCAGTCCCGTGTTGAAGAAACTCAGCGTAACATGATGGCCCGTGCAGCCGTTGGTACTGTTGAAGTTAAACAGACCAAGAAGGGGGCCAAGGCTGCCAAGAATGCTAAGGCTGTAGAAGCTCCAAAGGCACCTGTTGTTGACAACAATGTAGACATGACATTTGTAAAGGAATCTCTTGCACAGATGCGCAGGTTTACAGTCTCTGAATTCAATGAAAAGTGGTTCAAGGAAAGATTTGCAGAATGGGCAAAACAGCGTGGAAAAGACAAGACACAGCTGGCAAGCACAGACGATGCAGATTTGTTCTTAAAAGATTTTTATTCACCGTGCAACGCAACATGGTGGACAAAAGAATATGCCGACCAGATTTATAAACTTCTGCCTGATAATACAGCTAAACAAATCGTCGCATGGAACCCAGGTTGTGGAAAGGGTATGGAAACATTCTCTCTGGCATGTCTTCTCAAGAAAAGATATCCGGAAGCAAAAATCCGCATCTATGCTCACGATGTTGATTTGTTGAACGTTTCCAATGCACCGCTTTTATCAGTTCCGGATGCAGTTGCCAATGACTGGTATGCTCCATATGTAACTAAAAAAGCAAATAATGATTATACTTTTACAACTGAAATAAAAAATAGTATAATGTTTGAGTATCACGACTGCGCAAATACAAACGCGTTGCCGGTAGTGGATATAATCTTTGCCCGTGATTTGATTTCATTCTTGTCTGCTGATGCACAGCGTGGATTGGCTAATGACTTTGAAGAAAAATTAAAAGGCAACGGTGTTCTGTTCTTGGGACAGAATGAAAGTTTGGAAGGTAATACAAAATGGATTCATCATAAAGATGGATCCATTGCGACCTATACAAAAGAATAAAATTATTTGGGAGTAAATTATGAGAGTTGAGTACATTAACCCGTTCGTAGAAACCTCTTTCCAGATACTTAAAGAAGTTCTCGGTGGGGCAGACGTAAAGCGCGGAGATTTGTATTTAAAATCGACAGCAATGCCGGTAATGGGAGTCGCAGCACTTGTTGGTCTTGCCGGAGATGTAGAAGGCCGTGTTCTTTTTGACATGTCATTTGAAACAGCTTTAAACATTGCGTCTAAGATGAATGGCGAAACACTTACACAGTTTGATGATCTCGCTAAAGCAACAATTAGTGAACTTGCAAACCTGATTACAGCTCAAGCTGTAACAAAATTGCATGAACTCG
>DLYJ01000131.1:10259-10622 GCA_003447785.1 Treponema sp. | reverse complement strand
CATTGCCCGGTTTGCGCTGTAAGAGCCGTGCATACCAACCATTCCGGCGTAAAGTTCGTCTTCTGTGGGGATACAGCCGATTCCCATCAAAGAACTTACAACTGGCATAGGGCAGAGTTTTAAAAAGTCTTTGATTGCTTTTGATGAATCAATATTGTTTGCTCCTCCACCAACGTACAAAACAGGTTTTTTTGATTCAAGAATTGAATTAACCGTGCTGTCCAGAAGTTTTGCCTGCTCGTCCCTTGTTGTGTGGAACCTTACGTCTTTTTCTTCAGGAATATATTTTTGTAAATCAGGCCATTCGTCAAATTCACACTCAGCGCACTGAACATCCCGGGGAACGTCGATTAAAACAGGTCC
>DLYJ01000131.1:4617-10151 GCA_003447785.1 Treponema sp. | reverse complement strand
GGTTTTTTTACTGCGATACTGTGTTTTGTAATCGGAAACGAGAGTCCGAAGGTATCTGCTTCCTGGAAGGCATCTGTACCAATCAGGCTTGTGTTTACCTGCCCTGTGATTGCGATGATTGGAACTGAGTCGCATCTTGCGTCTGCAATCGAAGTCAAAAGGTTCATGGCACCCGGGCCTGAGGTAGCCATACAAACCGCCGGGAGCCCCGTTGTGCGGGCAATTCCCTGTGCGATAAAGCCTGCTGCCTGTTCCTGACGCACGAGGACGTGATGAATCGAAGATTTGTTTAATTCATCATAGAGCGGCAGAATCGAGCCGCCCGGAATTCCTGCAACTACTTTGATTCCTTCCATTTCCAGAAGAGTAGTGATAATTTGCGAGCCTGTGCGTTTCATAATGTCTCCTTATAAACTCCGCGTTAGCGGTTGTATAAACAAAAAAGCCCTCCAAAACCGTTAGTTCGGAGAGCTTTGATTTTTTGCGTTTTATATTGAATTTATATTCTACGCAGAAAAATGTACCAGCTTTCCGGTTAGATGGACCACCATGAGAAGAACTAGTACTGTAACGACTGCGTTAAAATTCATAAAACTTATAATGCAGAAAAAGCGGGGGAGTGTCAAGAAGTATAAATCCCTGCCTGCCGGGCCGTTGAACTGTCAGCCTTTGCCGTCTGTATGTTGAAATTTTGTCACCCATCAATTTCTTTTATTTCACTTTACGCAATTACGCTCTGCCGCTATAATTTAATTACTTTATTTTTAGAGGTACGTAAATGAAAAAATCAGACAATGCAATAAAAGGCACCGCTCGTGCTCCTCACCGTTCACTTTTCTACGCATCAGGCTACACCGACGAAGAATTGAATCAGCCGATGGTTGGTATTATCTGCGCTAAGAACGAACTTATTCCGGGTCATATTGAACTTGACCGTATTGCAGAAGCCGTAAAGGCAGGTGTTCGCCTGGCCGGCGGTAGTCCTGTTGAATTCCCGGCAATCGGTGTTTGTGACGGTATTGCCATGGGCCACGAAGGTATGAAGTATTCACTTGTTACCCGTGAACTCATCGCTGATTCTGTTGAATGTGTTGCTAAAGCCCATCAGTTTGACGCCCTCGTTATGATTCCTAACTGTGATAAAATCGTTCCGGGTATGCTTATGGCTGCAGCCCGCCTTGATCTGCCGACTGTATTTGTTTCAGGCGGTCCTATGATGCCTGGTCACCTGCCTGGTCACGACCCGAGCAACCCTTATTCGGACAAAAACCTTTCCCTTACTGATATGTTTGAAGCAGTAGGCGGTCTTGCAGTTGGTAAGGTTACAGAAGACCAGCTGAATGAACTTGCCCAGTACGCTTGTCCAGGCTGCGGTGCATGTTCAGGTATGTTTACTGCAAACTCAATGAACTGTCTTACAGAAGTTCTCGGTCTCGGCCTTCCTGGTAACGGTACAATTCCTGCCGTAACAGGCCGTCGTATTCAGCTTGCAAAACATGCCGGAATGCAGGTTATGGAAATGTACAAGCGCGGAATCACTGCCCGCAAAATGATGACTAAAGAAAACTTTGAAAACGCCCTGACTGCCGATATGGCTCTCGGCTGTTCTTCAAACACTATGCTTCACGTTCCTGCCATCATGCACGAAGCAGGCTTAAGCCTTGACCTCCATGAAGTAAACGAAATTTCAAACCGCACTCCAAACCTCTGCCACCTGGCTCCTGCCGGCCACACATTTATGTGCGAGCTGGACGATGCAGGCGGTGTTCAGGCTGTTCTTGCGGAACTTGCAAAGAAAAAGCTCATTCACACTGATTTGATTACTGCAACAGGTAAAACAATTGCAGAAAACATCAAAAATGTACGCAACCGCAATCCTGAAATTCTGCGCCCGATTGAAAATCCGTATTCTGACAACGGCGGTATCGCAGTTCTTTTCGGTAACCTTGCACCAAACGGAACAGTTGTTAAACGTTCTGCATGTGCAAAGGAACTGATGAAGCACACAGGTCCTGCCCGTGTATTCAACGGAGAAGAAGAAGCAATGGAAGCCGTTCAGAACCGTAAGATTAATCCCGGAGACGTTGTTGTAATCCGTTACGAAGGTCCAAAGGGTGGTCCGGGTATGCGCGAAATGCTCGCTGTAACTGCCGCTCTTGCAGGCCAGGGAATGGACAAGCAGGTTGCCCTGATTACTGACGGACGATTCTCCGGTGCAACCCGCGGTGCTTCTCTGGGACACTGTTCTCCTGAAGCTGCTGTGGGCGGTCCAATCGGTCTCGTAGAAGAAGGCGATAAAATTACCCTGGACATCAACAACTATAAGATTACTCTTGAAGTAAGCGACGAAGAACTTGAACGCCGCCGTGCTGCATGGAAGCCGATTGAACCTAAAGTTAAGACCGGTTACCTTGCACGTTACGCAAAACTCGTTTCTTCTGCTGACAAGGGTGCTATTTTACAGTAGTCTTGACTTATGAAGATGGAATTTAACAGCTGGACAGATTACGACGACTGGCTTATTCAGAATTACAATGATTTTGCCATCACTTCCGTAAACGAAGTTGACGGTAAAATCGTAGTTGAATACATGAATAAGGCTGACTGGGATGCTCAGCAGACAGGTAAATAGTGCAGTATTGATTCTTTAGCTTTCTAAAGTTTCTGAATCAATTCCCTTGCACTGTCCATAAATGCGTTCTCCAGCTTTTGCGGGAACGCATTTTTTATTGCTGAAAGATTGTCTTTTAATTCTTTTTTGTTTTTTGCCGTGATTACAACTTCGCAGTAACCCATTTCCCGCAGCTGCAGGGCGGCAAGATTTTTTATCTGGTGAACTTTTTTTACAAAGCCGTATTTTTTTAATTCAATTAATTCGTCTTCATCGAGTAAATTGAATTTGATGTTTATGCTTAATTGTGAGCGGCGTTTTTTATTCAATACGGTTTTTTCAAAAAGCGACTCAAGTACGCCAAGACCCTGACTGAAGGCGCAGGTTGTGCTCATTCCGGAAAGGCGGGGATTAATTTCTATTACGTACCAGTCCTTTCCGTCAAAAACAAGGTCAACCTGGGCAGGCCCGTAAAAGTTTAAGGCGCGGCACATTTTTTTGAGCATTGAATTCAATTTTCTAATTTTGTAACCGTGCTTTACCGGGCCCGCTTTTACCGACTGCTTGGGGCTTGTAATTCCGTATTTGTTTACGGAAAAGAAAAATGGTTTTTCTATTATGATTTTTTTTGGGGTTGAGACAAGTTCAACTCCGGCCTGCTGTCCAAAAATCATTTCTTCTGCAATGCGGTCCGAGGTATTTCTTTTTGAAAGCAGAAAGTTCCGTGCTTCTTCAAAATTTTGTACAACTTCCATTCCGTACGAACTTAAACCCACAGTGTCCTTGATAACTACCGGGTAGCGCAGGGCCTTTAACTGTTGGTAAACTGCGGTTTTGTAAACATTGCTTTTGATTTGCGGGCGGTTTCCTGCGTTGATAAAAAGTGCGTGGTGGATGTAAACGGATTTGGGGCATCTGACTGAAGCCCTTTCCAGGACCCGGTGTGTGAGCTGTTTGTCAAAGCAGGCAAGGCTTGCGTCCACGGGATGGCAGATTGTCCTTATGTTTTTCTGCCTCAAATAATCTGCAACAACCGAATCCTTTACGCTGAACCAGTCCAGGGGCTTGTCGTAAAATGAGGCTGCGACTGCAATGTCAGGATTAAGGCTTTCAAGAAAGTCTGCAATTTCTGTTTCTTTGTCCCATTCAATTATGTGATATTCAATCTCTGGCGCTTTTTGAATTATCTGTGATCCCTTCAGGTCGAGCATAAACATTCCGGGCAGTTGTGTTGCAGCGATAAAATGGTGTTCCGGATAGTTGTGTGCAAGCTGAATCAATTCGTCTGCGCAGGAAGGGCTGTCGTAGACATCAAAATCCTTTCCTTCGTAAATATTTGAACTTGTTGAATAAAACAAAATGCGCATGAAAACCATTATATACAAGTGATTTTTCTTACTCAATTGAACTAATATCGAAAAAACGGTAAAATTGAATTCAATTTTTTTAAATGCGCCAATTGTTTTTGTCTGCGCAGTTTTTAAGAGGTAAAAATTAAATGAAAATTACTGGCTCACAGGTTGTTGTTGAATGTCTGATTGAACAGGGTGTTGATACTATTTTTGGTTACCCTGGAGGAAACATCCTTAATATTTATGATGCACTTTACAAAAATTCAGACCGTATCAATCATATTCTGACCGCACATGAACAGGCTGCAGCACATGCCGCCGACGGTTATGCACGTTCAACCGGAAAAGTAGGTGTCTGCATGGCAACAAGCGGTCCTGGAGCTACAAACCTCGTAACAGGAATCGCAACCGCATACATGGATTCGTCGCCAATCGTTGCAATTACATGTAACGTTGCAAACAATCTTCTGGGAAAAGATACCTTCCAGGAAATCGACATTACCGGTGTAACTATTCCAATTACAAAGCACAACTTTCTCGTACGGGATGTAAAGGATCTTGCAACCGTTCTCCGCGAAGCCTTCGAAATCGCCCGTTCAGGCCGTCCGGGACCGGTTCTGGTTGATATCCTTAAAGACGTTACTGCAGCCGAAGTTGAATTTGAACCTCTTCCGAAAGCTGCTGACAAGGGAAAACTCCTTGTAAAGAATCACGATAACTTTAAGCGCGTAATGGACGTAAATGTTCCGTCGGATGCCGAACTCAAGGCTGCCGCAGAACTTATCAACAGCGCAGAAAAGCCTGTAATCTATGCAGGCGGCGGTATCAAAATAAGCGGCGCAGAAAAAGAACTCCTTGAATTTGCAGAAAAGGGCGGAATCCCTGTCTGCGAAAGTCTTATGGCCCGGGACTGCTTCCCTTCAAATCATCCTTTGTGTACATGGATGGTTGGTATGCACGGAACAAAAGCCAGCAATATGGCAATCACGGAAAGCGACTTGGTAATCGCTCTGGGTTCACGCTTTTCTGACCGCGTAATCGGAGATCCTTCAAAATTTGCACAGAAGGCAAAGGTTCTTCACATCGACATTGACCCTGCAGAAATCAATAAAAATATTCCCACAGATGACAGCCTTATCGGCGACCTTAAGTCAATCCTCAAACGCTTTATACCGCTCATCAAAAAGGACAAGCACACCAGCTGGAACCAGCAGATTGCGGAATGGAAAAAAGAAGTTCCTTCCACATACAATGTGACTAAAAAAGACTCAATCAATCCGAAGGCACTGTGCGAAATTGTAAATAAAATTGCCGGAGACGATACATTCATCACAACTGAAGTAGGTCAGCACCAGATGTGGACTGCTCAGTTCTATCCGTTCTCAAAGCCGCGCACTTTTGTAACAAGCGGCGGTCTGGGAACCATGGGATTTGGTACGGGTGCTGCAATTGGAATTCAGGTTGCAAATCCTAAGGCAAGAGTTGTTCATATCGCAGGCGACGGCTCGTTCCGCATGAACTGTAACGAACTTGCAACAATTCAACATTACGGACTTCCGATTGTAATCGTT
>DLYJ01000131.1:0-4472 GCA_003447785.1 Treponema sp. | reverse complement strand
TGGCTCAAACTCGCTGAAGCTTACGGAATCGACGGCTATAAGGCAACAAACAAAGAAGAATTTGAAAAGGTATTTAAAACTGCCTTCGAAAGTCATAAACCTTGCATCATCGATGCCCGCGTAGACATCGATGAAATGGTTCTCCCGATGGTTCCGGGCGGAAAGCCTGTTTACGCTCAGATTATGGAACTTTCTCAGGAGATAATGAATTAGGATAAAACGATGGAAAGTCACGGAACAATAACTGATAATAATCACGCAGCACTCTGGCACGGACGCTTTGCAGAAGGTCCTGACGCGGCCGCCGTTGAATTTGAAACTTCAATTTACGTTGACGAGAGAATGGCCCTGGACGACATTGCAGGTTCAAAAGCCCACGCAAAAATGCTTGCCGCACAAAAAATTATCAGCGATAAAGAAAACAAAGAAATTCAGGAAGGGCTTGATTCAATTAAAAACGACCTGTTGAGCGGGGCATTAAAAATTGACTACAGCGCCGAAGACATTCACTCTTTTATCGAAGCAACCCTGACGGACCGCATCGGAGAAAGCGGCCGTAAACTCCACACGGGACGAAGCCGCAACGACCAGATTGCTCTGGACGAACGCCTTTATCTGCGCCGCGTTCTTCCTGATCTGGCAGGAAATATCCGTTCACTCATTAAAACTCTCGCAGATATTGCGTCAAAACATACAGATTCACTTTTGACCGGCTACACCCACATGCAGCACGCTCAGCCCGGCACTCTTGCCCAGCATTTGTGCGCCTGGGCATGGATGCTTGTCCGCGACTGCCAGCGCCTTGAACAGGCTGTTGAGCGCCTTAATCTCAGTCCCCTGGGAAGTGGGGCCCTTGCAACTTCTTCACTTCCGTTGAACCGCGAACTTGTTGCACGGGAACTGGGCTTTGAAGGCGTTACGCAGAATTCCCTGGATACTGTGGCAGACAGGGATTACTGTATTGAATTTACTTCGATTTTCTCTATTCTGCAGATGCACCTGAGCCGCATGTGCGAAGAAGTGGTTTTGTGGTCTACAACTGAATTCGGCTTTGTTGAATTGAGCGAAAAGTGGTCTACAGGCTCTTCAATCATGCCTCAGAAAAAGAACCCTGACTTTGCTGAATTAATCCGCGGACGCACTGGAAAGGTTTACGGTGATTTGATTAACCTCCTGGTAATGATGAAGGGACTTCCCTTGAGTTATGACCGGGACATGCAGGAAGACAAGGCTCCTTTGTTCGATGCCCTTGATTGTGTACAGCGCAATCTCGTTGTATTTGAAGCAATGATTGCCTCTGCAAACTGGAATAAAGAAAAAATGAGTGCAAGCTGCTTCGGCGGTTTTGCAAACGCAACTGACGTTGCAGAATATCTTGTACGAAAGGGAATGCCGTTCCGCACCGCCCACGGAGTTTCTGCAAGATGTGTAAGACTTGCAATTGATACAAAACGTACAAGCCTGGAAGAACTTACACTTGATGAATTTAAGGCAATCAGTCCGCTTTTTGAAAAGGACATCTTTGATCTTATTACACCAGAGGCTTGTATGAACGCCCGTAATGTAACGGGCGGTCCGAGTCCTGAACAAACCAGAAAGCAAATAAAAGCCCTTTTGGACTTTTGTAAATAAAAAATCTCAGACATTCTTGCTGTTTGAGGTAAAAAGGAGATGCACTGATGAAAAAGACAGTACTTACAGTGTTGGCAATCGTTGCTATGATCAGCGTTGTTGCCGGATGTAAAAAGAAGAGCGCTCAGGACAATTCTTTGAACGACCTTCTCGCCCGGGGAGAATTTGTTCTTGGTCTGGACGATTCTTTCCCACCACTGGGATTCCGTGATGACAATAACGAAATCGTTGGATACGACATTGACCTTGCAAAAGAAGTTGCAAAGCGTCTTGGCGTAAATTTCCGTGCTCAGCCAATCAGCTGGGATGCCAAGGAACAGGAACTTGCTACAGGCAATATCGACTGTATCTGGAATGGTCTTACAATCACTCCAGAACGCCTTGAAGCACTTTCATTTACAAAGCCATATCTCGACAACGAACAGGCTGTTGTAGTTACACAGGCTTCAGGTTATACAACTCTCGCAGAACTTGCAGGAAAAACAATCGGTCTCCAGGCCGGTTCATCTGCTGCAGATGCAGTGGAAGCTTCTCCTGAATTCAAGGCATCATTGAATTCAATTACTGAATTCAAAGACAATGTTACGGCTCTCAATGATTTGGAAATTGGTGGTGTTGACGGTGTTGTAATGGACAGCGTTGTTGCCAACTATGTTATCAAAACAACAGGTAAACCATTCACAATCATCCACGACACTCTGGCTTCTGAACAGTATGGTGTTGCATTCCGCAAGGGTGATGTAAAACTTTCAGAAAAGGTACAGGCTGTTCTGGAAGAAATGGAAGCTGACGGCACAGTTGCTGAATTGAGCCGCAAGTGGTTTGGTGCAAACATTTCTGTAATTGGAAAATAAATTATGATAAGGCAAATATCCACATTGTTTGACGGTTGTATCATTTCTCTTGAGGTGTTTGCCTTAACGCTTTTGTTTTCAGTTCCCCTCGGGTTTCCGCTGGCGGCAGGGCGCATGAGCCGAAACAAAATTGTTTCCGGCTCTGTAAATGCCTTCCTCCTGGTTATCCGGGGAACTCCGCTGATGCTCCAGCTGATTCTGGTTTACTTTACACCAGGATTCATCATTAAATATTTAAACGAAGTATACGGTCTTGGAATTACTGCCCGTCTTGATCGTTTTATTGCCGCAATCATCGCGCTTTCAGTAAACTACGCGTGCTATTTTGCGGAGATTTATCGCGGAGGCTTTCAGTCCATTCCCCAGGGGCAGTACGAAGCGTCTAAAGTTCTGGGTTATACCGAAAAACAGACCTTCTTCAGAATCATTCTTCCCCAGGTAATCAAACGCATAATTCCGCCCATGGGCAATGAAGTAATCACTCTTGTAAAGGATACAGCCCTTGTTTCTGTAATCGGTGTGGTTGAATTACTGCGTACGGCACAGACAATTTCAAGCAAGTATTTTTCTACAACCCCGATTTTTGTTGCAGGCCTTTTTTATTTTGTCATGAACTGGGTTGTCAGTACGGCCTTTATTGCACTAGAAAAAAAATTGAATTATTACAAATAGGAATTTAAATTGACACCGATTATTCAAGTTCAGCATATACAGAAAACTTTCTCAGACGGCGTTCAGGTTTTAAAGGACATTTCCTTTGACGTAAACGAAGGTGAAGTTCTGGGAATTATCGGACCTTCAGGCTCCGGAAAATCAACGCTTCTGCGCTGTATCAGCCAGCTGGAAAAGGCAGACAACGGAACAATCTGTATCTGCGGTCAGGATCTGCTTAAAGACGGAGTTTACACGGATAAAAAAAACGCCCGCCTCATCAACTTGAATTTAGGTTTTGTATTTCAGAATTTCAATCTCTTTCCTCACCTGAGCGTCCTCAACAATATCGTTGATCCTCAGGTTGCAGTCCTCAAAACACCAAAGGACCAGGCCGTAAAAAAGGCTCAGGAACTTCTGGAGCGGGTAGGGCTTTTAGAAAAACAGAATAACTATCCCTGCGAACTTTCAGGCGGCCAGCAGCAGCGTGTTTCAATCGCCCGCGCCCTTGCCTTAAATCCCCGCGTTCTTTTGTTTGATGAACCTACATCGGCCCTTGATCCGGAGCTCACCGGCGAAATCCTTGCCGTAATCCGCGAACTTGCCAGACAGAAAATGACCATGGTTGTAGTAACCCACGAAATGGCCTTTGCCCGGGACATCAGCGACAAAATCATCTTTATGGACGGCGGCGTAATCGTAGAGCAGGGGGATCCGGTTCAGCTTATCAACAATCCCAAAACTCCGCGCATGGCAGAATTCCTGCGTCGTTTTAACGAAAAATAGTATAAGGGAACTTCGAAAAACTGAATTTTTTCGAGATTCCCATAAACTTCTCAATTCAGATTCCGACAATAGAAGTATGAATACTTTTACACGGTCAGTTGAATTATTACACCGCGCAATGGACGTTAACCAGTTGCGCTATCAGGTTGCGGCAAACAATATTGCAAACTCAGAAGTTCCTAACTACAAGAGGCAGGAAGTAAACTTTGAGAGCGAATTAAAACGCGCTTTTGAAGACGAAGCTGATACAGCTCACCGCTTCCAGCTTACAAGAACTGACGACCGCCACATTCAGATCAATTCACCACTTGACTGGCGCACAGTTGAGCCACGCCGTGTAACAGACTGGACAACTACAGCAAATGCCAACGGAAACAATGTGGACGCCGAATACGAAGCAGCTAACATTCTCCGCATGCAGATGAACTACAGACTTCTCACACAGTTACAGAGTTTTGAATTCAGCCAGATGAAAATCGCAATGAAAAAATAGCGGATAGCCGGTAAAAAACGGAGGTTTTAGGATATGGGAATGTTTACATCGATTAA
>DLYJ01000022.1 GCA_003447785.1 Treponema sp. | reverse complement strand
GAAAGCCAGAGTTTTAAAATCTTTTTTGCGCTTTCAAAGGCAAGTGGTGTTTTTTCTATATCATTTTCAGATTCAATTTTTACAAAATCAACCGCCTGAACTTCTGATTCCTGAATTTTAAATTCAACATCAGGCGGAAGAACAGCTTCAAAAAATAAATCGCAGGTTTTGTAGGTTATTGCCTTAAACTCATAAGTATTAGGCTCGCTGCCGATGTAACGGAGAGAGGCAGGTTTTACGCCGATTTCCTCAAAACACTCGCGGAAGGCAGCTTCCTCGGCAGTTTCGTCCGGGTCAACAAAACCTCCCGGAAAAGCCAGAAAGCCCCGTCTCGGTTCTCTGGCGCGCTTTTCCAGCAGGATTCTGCCTTCTTTATTTCTGATAATCAGGCCCACAGCAGATGCTACATTATTATACAGTTCAAAACCGCAGTCAGCGCAGAGCCATTTGCGTCCCTTTGGTGAACTTACATTGCGTCCGCCGCATTCAGGACAAAATTTAAAATCATTCATCACTGGATTTTACATCAAAAAGTTTAAACAGGTCAAATTTCGAGTTTCAGCAAGCAGAAAGGGCAGAATATGGAAACGGGAAGGAAAGCGAGCGGCTGCTGGAGCATTTTGAAGGATCGCAAGCGAGCGTCAGCGAGCGCANNNAGGCCCACAGCAGATGCTACATTATTATAAAGTTCAAAACCGCAGTCAGCGCAGAGCCATTTGCGTCCTTTTGGTGAACTTACATTACGTCCGCCGCATTCAGGACAAAATTTAAAATCATTCATTAAGGGGATTTTACACTAAAAAGCGTTAATAATAAAGAATTTTCCAGTCACAAACGGTCTTAAAGCCCGTGTCCCGGTAAAGTTTTAAGGCTGCCTCATTGTCTTTTTTAACGTAAAGAACGAGGGTTTTATTTTCCTGTTCAAATTTTGTAGTCATATAATTTACCATGGCTTTTGCAATTCCGTGGTTACGGTATTTTGGAACAGTATAAACGCCGCCGAGCATGTAATAGTTTTTTGCCATCCCGCTGATACTCGCCTTTGTCAAAATCGTATTTTTAATTTTTCCAAGGTACACTACGCCTGATTCGACAAAGAGTTCAAATTTTTCACGTGCGTAAGCCTCGTCAAAATCCTGTCCCGGAATCAGCACCTCTTCTTTTTCGTATTCCGCATGAATTTTAAAAGCCTTGTCTGCTTCTTCCATGGTACAAACTGAAAAAGAAAGCTGATGGTTCATGCCGTCAAGTTTTTTTCTTGAATCAAAACGCCGGTTTTCCTGAAGATAATAATCAATCTGGACAGCCGGTTCCCTATTAAAAGTATTGAATATGACTTTCCTGATAAAATCAGTGCCGGACTGCTCACCGATTATTGCAAACAGATATTTGATTGTATGGTCCAAAAAGAATTTTGAAAAAGCCTGTTCCAGTTCAATATGGTTTCTGCCGTTTACATCCGGAAGACAGTGCAGAATCGAACGGCCCATCCACCAGCTGAAAACTCCGTGAATTTCACCAAAGTTTCCGCGCACAACATAAATGGATTTACCGCCGTGCAGAATGTCGGAAAGCAACGTCACACAGAATTTTTCCCAGCCAAGCAGGTATTCAATAATTGAATCCCGTTCTTCTTCTTTTATCAGGGTTATTGTCATTTTTTAGAGTGCTGCTATTGGAGCAGGCTTTCCAAGCAGATTTCCCTGAATTATATCACAACCGTTTCTTACAAGGTAAGCCAGCTGGTTGTCACGTTCGATACCTTCTGCAATAACTTCAAGGTCCAGAGTATGTGCCATGTCGATAATTGACTTGATAATATTCTTTTCGTCCGGAATCTGGCCAATCATGTCTACGAAAGATTTGTCGATTTTTACAACATCGAGAGGCAGATTTCTCAGGTAACTGAGTGAAGAATAGCCTGTACCAAAGTCATCAAGGGCAATTGTGATTCCCATACCCTTTAATTCCTTAATAATATGGGTCGCAATTTCTGGAGAAGTAATACAAACAGATTCAGTAATTTCAAATTCAAGATTCTTTGTATCGATTCCTGTCTCCTCCACAACCTGACGTACCGTATTAAGGAATTCAGGATCACGCAGCTGAATTACGGAAATGTTGATTGCAAGCATCGGTGCTTCAGGGTAATCCTTAAGAATAACCTGATAAGTACTGCAGGCTTCCCTCATAATCCAGGTTCCAAGGGCTACGATGTAGCCGTTTTCTTCCGCGATTGGAATAAAGTCCTGCGGCGAAATTGCACCCATTGTCGGGCTTGCCCAGCGTGCAAGAACCTCAAATCCGCGGAGTTTTTCTCCGGGCACACGGTACTGCGGCTGAAAGTCAACATAGATTTCGCCTTTTTCGATTGCTTTTGCAAGTTTTCGTTCAATGTCGATGTGATGCTCAAGGTTGACCTGCATTTTTTCGTCAAAGAATTCAATCTGGTTTTTACCGTGAGCCTTTGCACGGAACAACGCGATATCAACCTGCTGCATAAGTTCAACCGGGTTGATACTGTCCTTTGGAAATCGCGCAATACCAAAACTTGCAGTAAGGCGGTATTCGCGGTCCTTGTAATTGAACGGCTGATTTACAATTTGATTGATTCTTTCGGCATAAAGTTCAAGTTCTCTGTCGCTGAGCGACTCAGGGATAATTACCAGGAATTCGTCACCGCCAATTCGACCGATGGAAGCCGGCGCTTTGATGATTTTTCCAAGGTTGTGGACGATTTCTGTAATCATAACATCGCCGATTGAGTGACCCAGCGACTCGTTAATCATCTTAAAGTTATCAAAGTCAAACATCAGAAGCGAAAATGCCGGAACACGGGAAGGTCCCTGCATATATTCGCTAATCGTCGAAACCCGTTCCTTGCGGTTCGGGAGGCCCGTCAAATCATCAATAAAGGCATATCTGTGGAGTGTGTCGATTGTATGCTGAATCCGCTTGTGCTGGTTATAGACAACGGTACAGACAATCATCGCAACAATGGAAATTGCAATTCCCGGAGTGGCAGAAAATTCCTGACGGAGAAGAAGCCCCTGGATTACAAAAAGAAGATTGAAAGTGTTTACTCCCAGCTGTGTCCAGTATCCGGCTTTTTGTCCTGCCAGCACCA
>DLYJ01000252.1 GCA_003447785.1 Treponema sp. | reverse complement strand
CCTGTTGTAGCGTGTGAGTGGATTTCTACCGGGAGATCAACCTTAGATTTGATTGCCTTAACAAGGTCATATGCTTCAAATGGTTTAAGAAGACCAGACATATCCTTGATACAGATTGAGTTTGCACCAAAGTCAGCATATTTCTTTGCAAGGTCTGCATAGATTTCTTTTGTGTGATATGGAGTTGTAGCGTATGAAATAGCCATCTGAACGTGTTTGCCAGACTTAACAGCTGCTTTTGTAGCGCGTTCGAGGTTGCGTGGGTCGTTACATGCATCAAAGATACGGAATACATCTACACCGTTTTTAGCTGCATATTCAACAAATTTATCTACAACGTCATCTGCATAGTGGCGGTAACCGAGAAGGTTCTGTCCGCGCAAGAGCATCATGATTTTTGTGTTTGGCATTGCTGCGTGGAGTTTGCGGAGGCGCTCCCATGGATCTTCGTTAAGGAAGCGGATACAAGAGTCATAAGTTGCTCCACCCCATGCTTCTGCAGCCCAGTAACCGATTTTGTCCAGCTGTGGTGCGATAGGAAGCATATCTGCAAGAGTCATACGAGTAGCGTGAAGAGACTGTGTAGCATCACGCAAAACAAGTTCTGAAATTCCAATTTTCTTAGCCATGTTAAATAATCCCCTTATAAATTAGTTCTTTTGGTGCAAGGCAGTTGCAATGGCTGCAACCACAGCATTTTGATCAGTATTCTGAGCAGGTGCTGCCGCAGAATCAGATTTCGGTTCTTCTTTATCAAGTTTGAGTGCATGAACAAAAATGCGAAGACCGTTCATTGCAGCAATCAAAATGATAAGGAATCCGAAAACAACACACATACCGAGCAGAGTCAAAATAATACTCTGATTAAGCATAGTTCCGATTGTCATAAATTCCCCCAGGTGAATTTTGATGAATTTAAAAAGTAATATTTGGATATCATTATAGAGAATTTAATTTATTTACTCAATCGAAGTAAGGAATTTATTTTTATGGAACCCTGTAAAAAGTTCAGTTTTTACAGGTTACCTTGAAATTGCGGCGTTTTAACTCGTGCTATTTTCAAGAGTCGAAGGAAAGCGTAGTAATTCATCGGGCCGGCTGCACTATTCCGTCTTAAAAATACTGATTGTCTCCACAAGTTTACGGGCAGTTGCGCTGAGTTCTTCACTCATTGCCGCAAGCTCTTCCGAAGCACTTGCATTCTGCTGCACAACCGCATCAAACTGAATGATTGCCTGGCTTACCTGCTGGGCTCCCTGGTCCTGTTCTGCACATGAAACGCTGATTTCCTGGACAAGGTTGTTTGTCTCCTTAATTTCAGGAATTACAGTGTTGATTTTTTTGCCGGCGTCTTCTGCGGCGCCCAGGGTCTTTTCTGCAAGTTCAACGATTTCTGCGGAAGCTTCCTGGCTGCGCTCGGCAAGTTTTCGGACTTCACCTGCAACAACCGCAAAACCGCTTCCTGCGTCTCCAGCCCGGGCCGCTTCGATTGCCGCATTAAGGGCCAGCATGTTTGTCTGACCGGCAATTTCGCTGATTACGCTGATTTTTTCTGCAATAACTTTAACGGCTTCTACCGCATTGGTTACGGCACCTGCCCCAGCTTCGCCCTCGTCAAAGGTATGACGCGAAATTTCGCCGGTGCGGTGTGCGTTGTCGGCAGTCTGCCTGATATTGGCGGCAATCTCTTCCATGGTGGAAGACATTTCTTCGCTGGATGCAGCCTGTTCGCTTGCCCCGGAAGAAATCGACTGACTGGAAGCAGAAATCTGTTCGCTTCCGTTGAGTACCTGATTGGCACTGTCCTTTACGTCAATAACCGTATTCTGCAGAAGCGTGATGAATGCGTTGATTCCTTCGCTTACGCCGGTAAATTCATCATTGCCGCTGACAGGAAGACGATATGTCAGATCTGCGTCTCCGCTGTTCAGATTGTCTACTGCATTTCCTACAAGATTGAGTTTTTTGATGACAGTCTTATACAAAATGAATACGATAATTCCTGTAATTACAACGGCTGACAGAATGATAAAAATCAGAAGAGGTGTAAAAATCGCCGACGAAAGTGTATTTGCCACGAGCATCGGTTTACCCATATAAAGCGTTGTAAGGTAATTGCCGTCCTCATCATTAAGGGGATAATAATATGAAACAAATTTAGTTCCGCCGATTACGTTTGAAAGTGCTGTCGGCCTGCCGTTCCTGGCGTTTTCAAAAACTTCCGGAATATCAAGGGTTGTGTTCATGGCGCCGTTTACGCTTGTGGCATAGCGCACATTGCCGTCAAAAATCGTAACGTTGGAATCCGTGTATTTACTAACCCGCATTACAAGTTCCATCGTAGACACTTCTTTATATGCAATCATTGCCCCAACGATTGAACTGTCTTCTTTTACAGGACCGTATTCAAGGGCAAGAAGTTTTGGACCGCTTTTTACAAGCTTTGTTCCGGTGTTTCCCCGGAGGGCAGATGGTAAAAATTCACTCTGTAAATCCTTGTCTAATTTTGAAGAGGTCAGTTTTCTGGAACTGTTGTCAAAAATTACAGCACAGTCAAAGCCAAGCTGTTTTACTGCCGCAGAACAGACAGATTCATAATAGAGAGGACCTGCATCCAGTTTTGTTGTAGCATAATCAAGCTGCTGCTGAAGGCCTTTGAAAGAATCAAAATACTGTTTCTGTTCATTCTTCATTTCGTCCTGAATTACCCCTGACAGTTTCTGGACATCTTTAGAAAAATAATCGAATAATCCGCCGTTTAACTGGCGGTGAACGATAAGTGCAATCAGTAAGGAATATATTACAACAAGCCCCGCAATGAGCATGGAAATCAGACGGGCTACAGAACTTCTTTTACGATTCATAAAAAAAACCTCTCTCTGGCATATAATACAATTTTATATCCAGAAAGAGGAATTCACAAGTTTTATTTTCAGGTAAGATTATTTTTCTTACAGGTTGAATTAAAACAAATCTTCCATACCGTACAGTTTACCATGTTCCAGCTGTCCGGAAGAAAGTTTTGAACTCAGTTTTTCAAGGGCAACAACTGAACCCTTTGCAAAACCTTCGCGGCTGCGGGCACGGTGTGTAAGTTCAATTGAATCAGCAGGACTGTCAAAGAAAACAGTGTGAGTTCCCGGAACTGAACCTACGCGGGTTGAACTTACATGGAGCTGGTTTGCCTTAGGACGCTCGTGGAATGCGTCTACAACCATTTCTGTCTTTGATGGGTTTCCGAGCATTACGCGGCGTGCAACTTCAAGGGCGGTTCCTGAAGGGCTGTCTGCCTTCTGGTTGTGGTGTGCTTCCCATACTGCAACATCATAATCGCTGTACTGGCTCATAAGGCGTGCGGCTTCTTCTACGATTTTGTAGAACATGTTTACGCCGATGGAAAAGTTTGACGAGCGCATGCAGGTTCCGCCGGTCTTTGCACAGAGGTCTGCAATTTCACCTTCATTTTTTGCCCAGCCGGTAGTTCCTACAACAACAGGAATTCCAAGAGGAATCAATGCCTTGAGGTTATTGATTACTGCAGTCGGGTGACTGAATTCAATAACGCCCTCTGCCCCGCTCTTTTTAACGGCGTCAGCTACTGCCTTTCCGTCACCTGCGGCAACGAGATTTGTAGCGTCTTTTGCCATTACGTCAACTGTTGCGACAACTTCGTGTCCCATATTTTTTGCACACATTTCAATCATGTGGCCCATTTTTCCATATCCGACAAGTGCGATTTTCATCATTTACTCCATAAAGCCCCGTAACATGAGGGATTATTTTTGAATGGGGAGATTATAGCAGAAAAACTTTTTTTGGAATATAGGAAGAGCTGAAACATCTCTAATTCAAAGTGAACCTCACGGGATAGCGGTAGCGGACTGCTACGTTTTTGCCGTTTGCCGTTGCGGGGATGCACTTTATTCCTTCAATTGCCTTTACCGCCGCTTCTGCAAAACCGTGTCCCGGGTCTTTTAATACCTTTATTTTTTTTACTACTCCGCTGCTGTCTATAAAAAGTTCCAGGTAAACTACTGCCTCGATCCCCTGCTTTAAGGCCATGGGAGGATAAACTATGCGGGAAAGAATCTGATTTTGGGGAATTACAGGCACTGCCGAAATTTTATGCTGGGGAAGATATACAGTTTCTTCCTGTTTTACAACTTCTTTTTCCGTTTCATTTATTTTTTCCGAAATTTTTTCCTGGTTTACCACCTGGATTTTTTCCTCAACTTTCGGCATCTCCCTGTATTCGCTTATATCAACCAGTTTGAAAACGTCAGCATCACGGAAATCAACTGTTTCCAGGGCTTCTTCACTGCCCCCTAAACTGAAGGCAAAAATCAGGATTATATGAAGGGCAAGCACAAAGACAAAAAGAAAAGGCCGGGCAAAGGAAGAATATTTTATGACTTTTGAAGCAATTTTTTCACTCATTTTCATTAATCTCCTAGCCCTCTTTCTGTGCTTCCTGCACTACAAAACTTACGACACGATGCTGCAGGGTCTGTAAAACACTGACAGCCGCATTCACATATTTATAAGGGGTGTCTTTATCTGCAATTATATGGATTCTGACCCCGGGATTTGCCGTAACAGCCCTGACTATTGCGTTTTCAAGACCTGGCATATCAAGAACCTCGCCCTCAGCAGAGATGATTCCGTTTTTCTGAATCCAGATTTCAAAGTTACTGTCTGCCTGGGTACGCTCCGTTACAAAACTTTCTGAATATTCAATTTTTTCCTCATAACGCTGATTCATAAGCGAAATGAGCATGATAAAAATCAAAAGAAGAAAGCCGATGTCTGACATGGAAGATGTTGTAATCGAAGGATTTCTCCTCTTTTTTTTGATGTTAACCATTTTTCCCTCTGTTATGTTCCGCCTTTGCGGCCCTTCCCTGGTGTTACTGTGCCATTCTGAAAGAGAAGTTTTCAACCTTAAGGCTTTTTACTTCCCCTATTACATTCACTACGCTCTGATACGGGGCTCCTCCGTCTATGGTAAGCAGAAAAGTCATATTCGGCCATTTTTTAAGTTTGCCGCTTATGATGTCCTTCAGCTCTGAAACTTCAACACGCTTTCCGTCCAGAAAAATACTGCCGTCAGAACTTACGCTGCATTTAATTATGTCATTCACATTTACAACAACCGGTTTTTCTTTTGAAGGCAGATTCAAAAGAAAGCCCTTATTTACATTAAAGCCTGCAATTACAATAAAAAAGATTATCAGCAGGAATGAAAGGTCGTTAAGGGAGCCTGAACTTCCTGCATCATCAACCTTATGCCGTATGAATCTTTTTATCATTTTTTACACCGCCTTCATCATCAGAATCATCCTGAAGAATTACTGAAACAATGTCATTAATTCCCTTCGAAGTTTCTGCCGCAAAGGTATCAACTTTCTGAATCATAAGATTATAGGCAATCAGGGCTATAATTGCGATTATAAGACCGAAAACTGTGGTAATAAGGGCTTCATAAATACCGCCTGCCACAAGCTGTGCGTTTACGTCCGTTGCCTGAGCAATTGACTGGAAGGCGCCAATCATTCCAGAAACGGTTCCCAGAAATCCTGTAAGGGGAGCAAGGGAAGAAAGTGCTGTAAGGTAGTTGAAGCCGTTTTCCATGCGGCGAAGCCTTTCCTGGGCCTCACCTTCTGCAGCCCTTTCCATTCTTGCCTCACCGTATTTTGAATTTTTCAAAAGTTCAAGAAAAATTGAGGCAGCAGTTTCCTTCCTGGAACAGCCTGAAAGAACTTCAATGGCTTCCTTCATTCTGCCCTGTGTCAGATAACTTATGATTTTGTCCTTTAAGGGAATGACCCTGCAGTTATGCCAGAAAAGGTAAATGCAGCGTTCAATTACAATTGCGATTGTGGCAACTGAAAAAGCCAGCAGCACCCACATGAAAGGTCCGCCGAGGTTAAATAATTC
>DLYJ01000138.1 GCA_003447785.1 Treponema sp. | reverse complement strand
GGGACTTCTGATTTGTGACAAAGAAAATACATTTACGGTTCGACTTACAATGGATGAACTTTTCAGACAGATAAAAGATAAATACTCGTATGAACTTGCTGCATCTCTTTTTGACGGGAGGCTGCCAAAATGATAACAGGTAAAATTACCCGCATTTGCGGACCGATTGTTTACGCAGAAGGCCTTGAAGGTGCAGGTTTGTATGATGTTGTTGATGTGGGTTCAAAACGCCTGATTGGAGAAATCATCCGTCAGAACAAGGGCAGTGCAACTATTCAGGTATATGAAGATGATACAGGAATGAAGGTAGGCGAGAGCGTTGTTTCCAACGAGCGTCCTCTTTCTCTGCGTCTTGGTCCCGGCCTTGTGGGAACAATTTATGACGGAATCCAGCGGCCGCTCAAATCAATGTTTGAGACTTCCGGTGCTTTTTTGCATCCAGGCGACAGAACGGAAAGTCTTGATGTTAAGAAACAGTGGGAATTCAAAGCGGCGGATTCAATTAAAGAAGGCTGCAGGATTGAAAGCGGTCTGGTTCTCGGAACCGTTCAGGAAACACAGTCTGTCCTCCATAAAATTATAGTGCCGCCTTACATCAGGGGAACTACATTAAAAACTTTTAAGGGGTCCGGCTCATACACCGTGGATGACGTTATCGGAACAACCGAGCTGGGTGAAGAATTAAAGCTTTCCCAGTACTGGCCACTGCGTAATCCACGTCCTTTTGCGAAAAAACTTGAAGTAAGCCAGCCTCTTGTAACAGGCCAGCGAGTAATTGACGTGTTCTTTCCGCTGAGCAAGGGCGGAACTGCGGCAATTCCAGGGGGATTTGGTACCGGTAAAACAATGACTCAGCACGCAATTGCAAAATGGTGCGACGCTGACATTATCGTATACATCGGATGCGGTGAGCGCGGCAACGAAATGACTGATGTTTTGACAGAGTTTCCTGCCCTGATTGACCCCCGCACCGGACGTTCCCTGATGGAACGTACAATTCTGATTGCAAATACCTCAAACATGCCTGTTGCAGCCCGGGAAGTAAGTTTGTATTCGGGAATTACACTTGCTGAATACTATCGTGACATGGGACTCCATGTTGCGGTAATGGCGGATTCAACATCACGCTGGGCAGAAGCCCTCCGCGAGTTGAGCGGACGTATGGAAGAAATGCCTGCAGAAGAAGGTTTTCCTGCATATCTGCCGACACGCCTTGCAGAATTCTACGAACGGGCAGGCCGCGTAAACACATTGAGTGGCCAGGAAGGAAGCGTTTCCGTAATCGGTGCGGTCAGTCCTCCGGGCGGCGACTTTTCTGAGCCTGTAACACAGCACACCAAACGCTTTATCCGCTGTTTCTGGGCTCTGGACCGGGAACTTGCAAACTCCCGGCATTATCCTGCAATCGGCTGGATAGACAGTTACTCCGAATACGCTGAAGAAGTCAAGCAGTGGTGGGATAATTTTGACCCGCGCTGGGCAGAAGTACGTCTTTCGGCACTTGAGCTTCTTAAAAAAGAACAGAGGCTTCAGGCAATTGTAAAACTGATTGGTCCTGATTCCCTTCCTGATACGGAGAGACTTGTTCTTGTTGTTTCGGAAATGATTAAAAACGGATTTTTGCAGCAGAACGCATTTGATAAGATTGACGTTTATTCTGTTCCGGAAAAGCAGATTCAGATTCTTCTTCTGATTATGCAGTTTTATGAAAGGGGACTTGCCCTCATTAAAAACGGTGCAACTCTTTCAAAAGTGCTCGCCCTTAGCGTGCGGGAAGATATCGTAAGATTAAAACTTACAGTTCCAAACGACAACCTGGAGCTGATTAAAGAAACAGAAAAAAAATTTGATGAGCAAATGGGTGCTCTGGAGCGTATGTATGAAAGGCATTGAGTACCGGGGACTTAATTCTGTTGACGGACCGATTGTTGTTGTTCGTGCCGCAGAAAATATTTTTTATAACGAAATCGTCTATGTCCGCGATAAGCAGGGCCAGAAAAGAACGGGCCGCGTAATCGACTTGAATAAAGAAGCTGCCGTTGTTCAGATTTTTGGTTCAACTACCGGACTGGACTTAAACGACAGTTCTGTTGAATTTTTGGACGAGCCTCTTGAATTGAGGGTAGGCGACGGACTTCTTGGAAGAATTTTTAACGGCCTCGGAAACAGCGCCGACGGCCTTCCTCCCATTGTGTCCAGCGAAAAAATCGATGTAAACGGAATGCCAATCAATCCTTTTGCCCGGGTTTATCCGAAAGACTTTATTCAGACGGGAATTTCATCCATCGATGGAATGAACACTTTGATTCGCGGTCAGAAACTTCCGATTTTCAGCGGAAACGGTTTGAGCCATAACCGCCTTGCGGCACAGATTATCCGTCAGGCAAAACTTAAAAACAGCGATGAACAGTTTGTGATGGTATTTGCCGGAATGGGAATCAAATACGACCAGGCCCAGTTCTTTATCAATTCATTTGAAGAATCAGGAGTTTTGAGCAAGGTAGTAATGTTCCTTTCCCTTGCCGATTCTCCGTCAATTGAACGTATCATCACACCGCGCTGTGCACTTACAGCCGCTGAGTATCTTGCCTTTAAAAAGGGAATGCACGTTCTGGTTGTAATGACCGATATGACAAACTACTGCGAAGCCCTGCGGGAAATTTCTACAACTCGGGGCGAAGTTCCGGGACGTAAAGGTTATCCGGGCTACCTGTATTCGGACCTTGCTGAATTGTACGAAAGGGCAGGAAAAATCAAGGGTTCAACCGGTTCAATTACCCAGATTCCGATTCTGACAATGCCAAATGATGATATCAGCCACCCGATTCCGGACCTTACCGGTTATATCACGGAAGGCCAGATTGTACTTGACCGGGAGTTGAGCCAGAAAGGCGTTTATCCTCCTGTAAGCGTTCTTCCAAGTTTGAGCCGTTTGATGAAGGACGGTATCGGAGAAGGAATGACCCGGGAAGACCACAGTTCCCTTGCAAGCCAGCTTTTTGCCTCGTATTCAAAAGTAAAAACAATACGCGGACTTGCCGCAATCATCGGCGAAGAAGAACTCTCTGACGAAGACAAGGATTACCTTAAATTTGGCCAGGCAATGGAAGAAAAGTTTTTTGCCCAGGGTGAGCACGAAGACCGTACAATTGAACAGACTCTGGATCTTGGCTGGTCGCTTCTTTCAATGCTCCCGCGCAGAGATCTGTACAGAATTCCAAGCAGCTTAATCGACAAATATATGCCAAAGGCAGAAGTAGATGGCTAAGTTAAACATTGCGCCGACAAAATCAAATCTTCTCTCGATTAAAGAACAGCTTTCCGTTGCGCAGAACGGTTATGAACTTCTGGAACAAAAGCGGGAAATTCTTGTGATGGAGTTGATGCGCATTGTTGAACAGGTAAAGCTCCTGGAAAAGCAGATTGATTCAACTGTTGAACAGGCATATCCCGCCCTCAAAAATATGCTGAAAATCGTCGGCGGTGACCGTGTTGAACGAATCGGCCATTCCGTAAAATATGACTTTCATATTAAAGAAACCCGAGTCAACACCGGCGGAATGAACTTTGACTCAATCGAAGTTGAACTTCCAAAACAACAGCTTTTTTATTCCTATCTTGGAAGTTTTGCCGACAGTGACAAGGTTATGGTTGAATTTTTCAAACTGCTTTCTTTGTTGACCCAGATGGCAAGTATCAGAACAATTGCCTGGAGACTTGCCAATGAGGTTAAGAAAACTCAGCGCCGTGTAAATGCGCTTGATAAACTTGTAATTCCACAAAACCGCGAAACCAAAACTTATATCGAAGGTGTTCTGGAAGAGCGGGAGAGAGAAAACACCTTTGTCTTAAAGGCACTAAAAAAGCGAAAGTAAAAAAAATGCACAGTCTGTTTAAAAAAGTTATAGTTGCCGTTAACGGTTCCGAACAATCCATACACGCCTCAATGTATTCAATTCTGATGGCAAAACAGCTGGGGTGTGAACTGAAGGCAGTTTACGTTGTAGACACAGCCACCATCAGACAGCTTACCCTTTCAAAATTCCTCATCAGTGATGAATCAAATAATTACGAAAAATCCCTGGAAGAAGAAGGCAAAAAACTTCTGGAAAGCGTGGTTCAGCTTTCAAAGCAAAAAGGTGTAAAAATTCAGACAGAACTCCGTAAAGGTGCAGTCTGGTCGGAACTTATCACCTGTGCCGAAGAATATAAAGCCGACCTCATCGTGCTTGGCGGAAAGGAACACGACCGGGTTTCTGTGGAAAGCGTCTTAAAAAAAGACCATATTTCTGCCACAAACTTCGGCATCGTCGGTTACGCCGGGTGCAACGTACTTATTGTCCGCGAAAAAGATATCGAAAAGCGCTTTAAGATTGAGTAAAACGGCTCTTTTCGCTATAATTTTAATACTTTGGAAGATTGTTATAAAATTCTCGGCGTAGCTCCAGGTGCTTCTGCTGCCGAGATTAGACGGGCCTATCGATTAAAAGCAAAACAGTTACATCCGGACACAACCGGAACCCAGGATACCACAGAAGAATTCCGTAACCTGGTAAAAGCTTACGAAATTTTGTCCGATGTAAAACAACGCTCTCTTTTTGACGAATCATTTTTTTACAGAAGCCGGCACAAGGCTTACCGTTCCACAGAATCCTTTGACTACCGCAAATGGCTCCTTGCGCGCTCTGATGAAGAAAGCCGCGCAAAACTCATATTCTTTGATCTGCTGCATCACCGTGAAGACGATGCAGTCCGTGAATTCAAAGAGATGTGCATGAATCACGCAAATTTTAAGTTGAGCAACTGGTTTACCCGGGAAGACTTTATGGACTACGGTTTTATTCTTGCCGAAGAACTGGTTCTGCGGGATGAGTATTATGACGCCTTTGTTCTGCTTGAACAGATAATCTGCATGGAACGGACATTTGAATACTTCAGGCTGTTCTTTACTGAAGTTATGGATCTTACCCGCACGATTTTAAAGTACAGGCTTGACGGAAAAATTGATGATGAACTTGCACTGGACGCCTGGGAACGGGCTCTGGAATTAGGTTTTGGAAACAGGGACGACGCGTTTTTTCTGCAAAAAATGGCAGGCGCTTATCGGCGTATGGGAGATGAGCGCACTGCACGCATTTGCGAAGAAGAGGCCGTCCGATTAGCATAGAGGTGATATAATGATTCGCTTAAAGAATGAAAAAGAAATTGAGGGCATCAGACAGTCATGCCATGCACTTGCTGATCTGTTTAGAGATGTTATTCCTCAGGTGCATCCTGGAATGAGTACAAAAGATGTTGATGATCTTGTAGTTAAGTTCATCAAAAAAATCGGAGGAAAACCTGCATGGTATGCAGAAGACTTTCCTGGCGCTGCATGTATCAGCATCAACAATGAAGTAATTCATGGAATTCCATCAAAGAAGAGAATTATAAAAGACGGTGACCTTGTAAGTCTTGATATCGGAATTGATCTGGACGGTTATATTTCTGACTCGTGTCATACAGTTCAGGTTGGTAACGTAAAACCGGAGTGGCGTAAACTGGTTCAGGTTACCCGCGAGTCCCTCGCCGCAGGAATCGCCGCATGTGTTGCAGGTAACCGCATCCGTGATATTTCAAATGCTGTAAATGACATTGCTTACGGAAAGCACGGTTACGGCGTTGTTTATGATTACTGCGGACACGGAGTTGGACTTGATGTTCACGAAGATCCGTCCATTCCAAACTGCCCTCAGGGCGGACCAAATCCAAGAATTCAACCTGGAATGGTACTTGCAATTGAACCGATGATTAACCTCGGAACAGCCGATGTTACACTTGCAAAAGACGGCTGGACTGTTCTGACTGCCGACGGAAAGACAAGCTGCCACGAAGAGCACACGGTTGCAGTATTTGCCGATCACACAGAAATACTTACCCTGTGTGACGATGTAGTCTGCTAGGTTGGTTGATTCTAGAATTTAATTTTTTTGTAACCTTTTGGCGCCTTTTTGATTATATTATCAGAAAGGCGATTTTTTTTGGAGGCTAAATAAATATGAAAAATATCAAAAATATGACAGCAAAAATCCTCACTGGTGCGGCTGCAGCGGTTCTTGCTTTTTCAGTAGTAAGTTTTTCCTGCAGCAAAACAAAGGTAGAAGGAACAGCAGACACTGTTTTTGCCGATACAGCTCCGGCAGTTAAAATTCCTTCTGAATCATTGAAGATTGTTGAAGCACTTCAGAATTCATTCAATTATATTTCTGACGGAGTACTTCCTTCAGTTGTAGAAATCGACGTAACGGAAAAAACAACAGTTACCCAGACAAATCCGTTTGACGAGCTGCCGTTCTGGTTCTTCGGTTTTCCTAACCAGGGAGACGAAAACAAAAAGGAACGCAAGCGTGAATACAGCCAGAAAGGTCTTGGTTCAGGCGTAATTGTACGACGTACAGGAGACACAGTTTACGTTTTGACAAATAATCACGTTGCAGGTAAGGCGACAGAAATTACAGTCAATCTGAATGACGGACAGAAGTTTGACGCAAAACTTGTAGGCGCAGATGAACGTCAGGACATCGCACTTGTTTCATTTACGGCAGATAAAGATTCAAATATTGTAGTTGCAACACTTGGTGACAGCGACAAGGTAAAAGTAGGGGACATCGTTCTTGCAATGGGCGCACCTCTCGGATACAAACAGTCAGTTACACAGGGAATCGTCAGCGCTCTCGGACGCAGCGGTGACCAGATTGGCAATATGAACGACTTTATCCAGACAGATGCCGCAATCAACCAGGGAAACAGCGGCGGACCTCTCGTAAATATCTACGGCGAAATTATCGGAATCAACACATGGATTGCTTCAAACTCAGGCGGAAGCCAGGGACTTGGATTCAGTCTTCCGATTAATTCACTTAAAAAATACATTGACGACTTTATTTCAAACGGAAAAATTACATACGGCTGGCTTGGTGTAAGTCTTGTAGACGTAAATGATGAATTCAAAAAGGAACTTGATGTTAAGGGCAAAAACGGTGCCTTTGCAAGTCAGGTATTCATTGATTCTCCGGCCCTCAAGGGCGGAATGCAGGCCGGTGACTTTATTATTGAACTCAACGGCAAAAAAATCAAAAACCAGAACGAACTGGTACGGGAAGTTGGTTCATTGCCTGCAAACAAGGATGCACAGTTCAAGGTAATCCGTAATGGCAAAACACTTGATTTGACAGTCAGAATCGAAGAACGCACGGAAAAAGTAAGCACGGATAATTCAAAACTCTGGCCGGGCTTTATCGTAGCTCCTCTGACAGAACAGGTTCGTAAAAATCTTGAACTTGAAGGCGACAAGGTAAAGGGCGTTGCAGTAATGAACGTCCTTGAAAAATCACCGGCCGCAGCAATGAGATTGCAGAACGGCGACGTTATTACCGCAGTAAACGACAAGAAAGTAACAACAGTTCAGGAATTCTATGCGGCTCTGGACATCTCAAAGAACAAAGAAATCTGGTTCGATGTATACAACGACGGCCACACCCTTAGCACAAGCAAGTATAAGTTCTAGCTTTTTAAGGGGGCGCCTCCTGCGCAGCAGCGCAGGACCGGACTTTTCGCGGCTCCGGCTGGGGCAACGCCCTCCGCCTCCGACCAGACGTTCGGGCCCTCACGTCTGTTTTGCCCGACCTGCCCCGCAGGCCAGGCAACCGCTACAATTCCTGGCGCAGGGGACGGGGATATTTTACAAACTTCTAAGATACTCTTCTGTAAGAGCCAGAGGAACATTTACCATCTGGCTTTGTTCAATATAATCTGCCATAGAAAAGCGAATTCCTGAAAGTTTTTCATCATTTTTAAGAACGGTTGAAAGGCTTTTTGCCTTTAGATTCTGCTCAGCCTTTACTTCAACGGGATATACTTTATCCGTCTGGAAAGCAAAATCAATTTCCATCGTCGAGTTTTCATTAGTGTAATAATAAAGAGGTCTGGTATTTACATCACCTGGAGCAGATGAATAAAACTGTTGTGCCACATATTGTTCTGTAAAGCTTCCTTTATATGAAGAAAAAGCATTGTTTCCCACGAGAATCTCGCTTGCAGGAGCCTGAACCATTGCGCCAAGCAGTCCCAGGTCATTTACAAAAAGCTTAAAGCATTCGAAGTCTTCGTAAAACTTTAGGGGCAGTTCCAGTTTTTTTGTCCTGTTTACCTTGTAAACCAGTCCTGCATTAATCAGCCATTGAATTGCATTTTCAAATTCTTTTGCCCGGGCGCCTTTTTTTATTGCACCATAAATGAATTTTTTATTTTCCTTTGCAAGCTGACTTGGAATTGAATTCCA
>DLYJ01000157.1 GCA_003447785.1 Treponema sp. | reverse complement strand
CTTGGCAGAGTGTCCCGCAAGAATCTCGTCTTCGTAAATTAAAAGACCGTCATCAATGATTGCCTTGATATGATATTTCTGGGCAACGAGTTTGGCACGGAAACTTTTACCAGTTCCCGAACCGCCGTAAAAGGCAGTAACTGAGATTCCTTTCTTTTTTAAGCCGAATAATTCACCCAGACCCATAATTTAATTATAATTCGGACGGCAATTTTATCAAGGATTTGTTTAAGAATTCAACAAAGTCTGAGTCAGGCAGACAGATGATTTTCTGAGGCAGATTGAAGGGGGGAGTTTCCGTAAATTCAAGACTGTAGGCGTGTAAATAAAAATCCCTTGATGAATTGATTTTTCCGCCGCGGTATGCGTCATCGCCAAAAAGGGGATAGCCGTGAAAGGCACTTGTAGCGCGGATCTGATGAGTTCTTCCTGTGTGGATTATAAACTTTGCAAGAGTAACGTCCTTTCCCTCATACTTTCCGTAGGCTACTGGAAAGACTTCAGTCAATGAGTCCTTTGCGTCTTTTGAATCTGATTCTGTAACCGTTACATTAACGGTGTGAAATCCGTTTTTTGTTTCAGAAGATTTTTGAATTTTTTCCTGCCATTTTTGTGGTGCCTCAATTTTTCCCAGAGTTACTGCAAGATAGGTTTTTACAATTTTGTGTTCTTTTATAATTTTTGAAAACCACTGGGCCCCGGAAAGGCTCTGAGAAAAACAAATCAAACCGGTTGTCTTTTTATCCAGGCGGTGAAGGGGGCCAGTTTTAAAAGAAAGACTCTTAAGATGTTCACTTTTGTGCACGTTTTCATAATCGTATTCCACAATTTTGGCAAGGGAAAGCCTGTTTTTCTCACTTTCTTGGACTGCAAGGTCGTATTTTTTATTTAAAAACAGAAGATCGTCATTTCGCAAAATGATTGATTTTTCATCTATAGGCGGAATATTAGGCGGAATTTGCGGCGGAATATTTTGGTGTGACGGGGCGGATTCAATTTTTTTACTGTACAAAAAGTCTGCGATTTGAATTTTTTGACCTGCAAGAACTTTGTATTCACCTTTTCGTTTTTTGTTGTCGACTTTGATGATTCCGCTTCTGATTGCCTTAAAAAGTTCAGAAAGGCTTAGCTCTGGAATAAATTTTCTTATAATTTTATCCAGCCTTCTGTTTTCGTCATTTTTTGTTACTTCAAATTCCAAAAAATTCATCGATTTAATATATCATACTAGACAAAAAATTGCATAGCGATAAAATATATATATTATGTTAGAAGGACTTTACGGACAGTTCAAGGTTTTAGTTAATTCGCCTGTTTTTCTGTCCTGTATATTCAGCTGGTTTTTTGCACAGTTTTTAAAGACCATAATTAAACTTTGTGCAGGAAAAGTACACAGCGCATCAGAACTAATCGAACTTTTACTCTGGCGTACCGGCGGAATGCCTTCCAGCCACAGCGCCCTTGTTGCATGTCTTTCTACATCAATCGCATTCAGATCCGGACTTGATTCAGAAATTTTCATCCTCTCCTTCTGTTTCTTTATGGTTACTGTCCGCGACGCCCTGGGTGTAAGACGGGCAAACGGCATCCAGGCAAATGTCCTGAACAGAATCGGTCAGTCCTTAAAAGATCAGGGCCTTATTGAAGAATACAAAAACTTAAAGGAAGTGCAGGGACACACTCCAATGGAAGTCATAATCGGCTGTTTGCTGGGCTTCTTTATTGGAGTAGCATTCTCAGTTCTATAGCATGAACCTTTCAAAAAAAATCTTAATAAGTTCAGCCATTATTATATTCTCACTGTTTATCTTTATTTTTTTTAGAACGGTTCCGGTAAGTAAAGCCTGGAAAGGTTATACAATGATTTACGCAAAATCACAGGCGCTTACGGAAAGCCAGATTCTTGAATATTTTTACAAAAACGGCTGCCAGAACATTATAAGCCGTTACAATCAAAGCATTCCGGTTTATACAAATCTCAGCCCCATACAGGTACAGGCTCCGGACTCATATATTTTTAAGAGACTGGGCTTTTTTACAGATTCAACACAGGAGTATTTTGTCTTTTACATAAACGAAAATCAGACAAAACACATAAACCGCGCACTGATTGAAATAAATCAGTCAGGTAAGGCCCAGGCACAGTCTGACACGGCAAAAAGCTTTCCCTGGTTCATGCCGCTTATTGTTTTGGCTTTTTGTGCCGTTCTGGTTTACTTTTCTAAAAACAAATATCTTTCCGCAGCATCCCTTGTTCCTGTCTGCGTACTGGGCTTTTGCAGACCTCTGTATACATTTTGTTCTGCGCTGATGCTATTAAGTTTGTCTCTTTTTTTAATGCAGAGAATCTGGGGGCGGCGCGGATTTTTTAATGACAGAAAGAACGGAATCTATCTTTTACCTCTCATTGCAGCTCCGGTCATTTTTCTTGCATTTTCGTCCCTTGTTTCATCGGTCTTTTATGTTTTGTGCCTTATAGCCTGTGCAGCCTGCATTTATTTGTATCAGATTCTGTTTTCATATTTTGAATCAAAGCGCACATCAAGCTTTAATTTTGTCCTGATAAAAGGCTCTTCGTTTATCAGGCTGGTTGATACATCAAATATCAGGGTTTTTGGAGTATTCGGCCTTTTAATTTTTATAATTTTGATTTTAAGCATTTTTTCTACAGTTTCAAATCCGGTTTTTACAGATTTGAACAGACCTCTGCTCCCGTCTCCGGTTAAATCCTTCAGCACGGATCTGCCGTCCCTGGATGAATTTGAAAACTGGAGCTGGAATACAATTACTTTCCCCTACAGAAAACTGAATGAAGCAAATAAAGCCTCTGAGAGGGGCTCTACGATTCATCTTGATGATTATACACTTTTACAAACCGGTAAAATTCAACAGACGAATTCAAAAGTTTTAACCTTTGATTCTTCCTTTGTTGACACAATTTATGATAAAGTAAAAAAACTAGATTATCCTGCAATCGAAAAATTAATGATAAAGCAAGGAAAAAATTCTTATTTTGCATATACAAAAAATTCAGGTTCAAGTCATGAAAGGGCAGGTCTTTTTGTGATTCTACTTCTGGCACTTGTTCCTGCTTTATTGTGTCTGCATTTTTGGGTGGGTAAGAAACAGCAATGGCTTTAATTTATGATTTTTTGTCCGAGGACGCGGGCCTTATAACTAAAAGTGTTACAGGCTTTTTTCCGACAGTAGCAGTTATTCCTCTTAAGCACACTGACGAAGATATTGATGTTTTAATTAAAAAAGACTCTATGGTAAAAGAAGGCCAGCTCATCGCAAAAGGCCCTGAATGTTCGGTTCATTCATCATTACCGGGAAAGGTTATGGATATCTGTGAACAGACTCTGGCAGACGGTTTGCAGGGGATTGTTGCAAAAATTGAATTTTCAGGTTCCTTTACCTACACGGGAAAAAAGCAGATTCCAGCTGACTGGAAGGCATATGATTCAAATCTTATTCTGGCAATGCTCAAGGAAAAGGGAATTATAAACACCTTCGCAAAGCCATGCTGCCTGACCAATCAGATAAATGAGCTTTCTGAAAACTGTGCACTGCTTTTGACTGTAAGGCTTTTTTCTGAAGATCCAAGCCGTTGTAGTGACAGTTTTATTACCCTTAATTATTTTGAAAAGATTAAAACCGGTGCATATATCGTTGCAAAGGCCATGAACGCAAAGGGAATTATCTTTGCCTACGATAACAATTCGGTTTTTAACCCCGACTTTTCTGATTATAACGGTGCTCCGGTTTTTACTGTGGGAATCGATGCCAAATCCTATCCTTGCGGTTTTATGCACGAAATCGTTCAGGCAGTTAAAAATTCAACAAAAGAGCTTCCATTCAAAAAAATCGGCAACCGCGAACTTTTCATCGACTGCCAGACAGCCCTTGCAGTGTACGATGCAATCGTTTTAGGCATTCCTTTGATTAGCCGCTATGTGCATGTAACAGGCGACTGTCTTAACGCGGCTGCCATCACCAAAATCAGAATCGGAACTACCCTGAAGGACCTTGCAATGCAGTGCGGCGGCTTTAAGCGCAAAACTGCAGGAATAATCATAAACGGTGTAGTTACAGGAAATACTGTTGACTCCATGGATATTCCGGTTTCAAAGGATGTAAAGTCAGTAAGCTTTATTCCTCAGGCAATGGTTCCGGACCAGCAGATTGAAGACTGTTCACGCTGCGGAAATTGTATCGACATCTGTCCTGTAGGTTTGTACCCTGAAAGCCTTTACCGCTCATACACAACTCAGAACAAGGATGACATGCACCTTAATTTAATCAAGCAGACTGCAATCCTCTGTACCGAATGCGCTCTGTGTAATTCAGTATGCCCGTCCCGCATACCTTTGAGCCAGACAATCAAAGCATTAAAAGAAAGAACTCCTAAGGAAACAAAGGAAACAAAGGAAACAAAGGAACCAAAGGAACCAATCGATGAAAAATAGTTTATTTGTAAATCAGCGTCCTTATAAATATTTAGCCACCTCTGAAAAGACCAATGCGATTATTAAACTCGCTTTTTTAGGTCCTCAGCTTCTGCTTCTGGCAGTTTCCAAAAGCTATATGTCACTTGCAATTATACTTTCAACCTGCGTTGCAAGTGTGGGAGTTGAATTAATTGACAACAACTACAACAAAAAAAATGCATTCCATTACATTACTGCCGTAATCAACGGGATTCTGATCGGTCTTTTTTTGCCGTCAAACTATCCGGTTTACGCCGCATTAACCATAAGCTTCCTGACAATCGCCACCTGCCGCTTTTTAATCGGCAAAAACGCAGACTGCTGGATTAACACGGTTGCACTGTCAGTTTGTGTCTGCTGGATTTTAGGAATGCAGGTTTTTCCCTCATATCAGATAAACCAGCAGATTCTTCTCATGCGTAACCCGGCCCTGGAACTTATCCAAAACGGAACAATTCCGATGCTGGGTGTGGACGCAAAAATTACGTCATTTTTTAACAGAACGATTTTCTCACTTTTCGGAGTATCAATTCCGGACGGTTACATTTCTCTTTTCTGGGATACACAGTCCCTGATTCCGGCCTTCAGATTCAATCTGATTACACTGATTACTTCGATTGTCCTGATTTCCATTGATGTTGTTAAACCTTTAATTCCAGGAATTTACATTCTTGTTTACGGAATCCTGATTTATTTTGCGTCTCCGTTCCTGTACGGCGCAATGAGCGGTCAGGGAGACCTTCTTCTTGCACTTTTGACAAGCGGAATTCTCCTTTCAATCCTCTTTTTACTGCAGGATACAGGAAAAACTCCCTTGAGCCTGTGGGGCAAAATTTCTTACGCAATTATTGCCGGCATGCTTGCCTTCCTTATCGTAGGTCCGGGAACAAGTCCTGCCGGAGCTGTATTTGTTGTTCTGATTATGAATGTAATTTCTCCGATTATTCAAAACCTTGAGCATTATTTTGAAATGAAACATACAAAAAATGAATTAATGGAAAAAGTAAATGAATTCCGGGAGGGCCTGGATGCTTAGCGAAGCAAATAAAAAATTACTTATTAAAACAAGCATTCTTGCCGGAACATTTCTGGTGATTATTGCAATTCTCGCGTCTTCAATTATTCTTTCCCGTTCATTCTATCAGAACGGATTAAGACAAAACTGTCAGGCTGTCCTTGATGAGGTTTATCCTAAGTCCTACAAAACAGGACAGTACGTAGACCTTAAATCCGGACAGAATTTCAGTGCAGCCTGTTTTAAGGCCAGAAACCTTAAAAACGGTGAAAGTGATTATTATGTAGTTATTGTCCGCATTCCGTCCATTACCGGCGCTGTTCCTGCTGTTTATCTTTACAGCAAAAGAACGGGAACAACCTTTGTTTCTTACGCAATTGAAAACGGAAAGGCAAATAACGTTATGGACGCTAACTTTTCTTCTTCAAGCATTTTGTACTGGCAGAGCCATATTGACGACATGCTGACTAAAAGTGGGGCATTAAAATGATTAATAAAAACAAGGTTTACACATATATCGCCGCATCTCTTGCAATCATAATGGGTGTTCCCGGACGCATCGCCTGGGGCATACTGATGCTGATTCATTTTAATGTTCTGATTGCACTTACAACACTGCTTACTCACGCACTCCGCCGCCTTGAAATTGAATCAATGCGTGCCGGCTTAATCGCGGTGGAAATCATCGCACTTACAGTTTTGTATAAACAGATTCTGTCCATAATCTGTCCCATTGCAGCCTTAACCCTGGGGTTTTCACTTTATCTTCCGGCTGCATCTTCGGTTATCATGACAATTCTGGTTTCTTCCTCGTTTAACGACCTTAAAACAGACATGGCAGAAAAGATGAAGGACGCTCTTGTAATAACAGGTTTCTGTATTTCACTTTTTGTAATCCGTGACATTTTCGGATTTTCCACAATTACACTGCCGTCATGGCAGAACATTATCGTAATTAAAATTCCTGTTTTGTTTTCGAGCCTGCCTTTTGCCTCGTTTATCGCAACAATTCCGGGCGGCCTGATTATCACGGCGCTTGTTCTTTTACTGATTACAAAACTCAGCAGCAGGGGAGAAGAAAATGTTTAATTCAATTTTTTATTATCTTTTTGGCTGTTCGGTTATTTTTTATTACGGAATCGGCCTGAACCGCCTTCTGACACTCAAAAAAACATATTCATCTTTTTTATTCAACATCATCAAGTCTTTAATCATTACTCTTGTGCCGGTTACGCTTTCATATATCGTCATGCACTTTGTTCTGATTCCACTCAAAATGGTTGAATTATTCCCCTTTGTGACAGTTCTTATCCTGATTTCTGTCGCAATTCCCGTGCACATGATGATCAGAACAGGAACTCCAGATTTGACGGAAGATTACGCACTGCCATTCTTGTCTGTTATCCTGAGCCTTAACGAGCAGACTTCCTTAATCAACGGACTTGTAATCTGCATATGCTGTATCAGTGCCTTTTATCTATTTTTGATTTTGATTTTTGCCTTCAGAAGAAGATACAGGCTTTATACAAGCGAAGACGGATTCAAGCCGTACACACTGCTTTTAATCAGTATTGCGGTTGTAATCATTGCTTTCTTCGGCGTAAATAATTCCTGGCTTTTACACGGCCTGAACTGATTTTTTTGCCTGATTATAATTTTAAAAAAATTATTATTTTTTCGCTTTTATTTTTCATTTAATTGGTATAAAATGAAAATTCCTGGCAAATTTACCGGAAGCCTGAGAATATAAATTTATGAAAGTGCTGAACATTTGTCTTTCAGTCAATATTGATTCAACAATTAATTCTTCTTCCTCAGATATAGAGCGCATCTACCAGAATGTGTTCAAGAAACTCATATCCTTTTTGTACGAAAAGCCGTACTCAAAGATGACATTTTCTTTTACCGGACCCCAGTTAATCTGGCTTGAAAAAAATCACCCGGAATTCCTGCAGCTTACACACGAGCTTATTCACCGCAAACAGGTTGAACTTATAGGCGGCGGATATTATGCACCGGTTTTTCCCCTTTTATTCCCGGTAGACAGGTCCGGTCAGATTGAATTATTGACTTCAGAAATCCGTCGTCTCACAGGAAAGCGTCCCCGGGGCATGAACATCAGAAGTTCTGTCTGGGATAACTCACTTGTTCCATGCATTAAAAACTGCGGAATGGAATATATTTTTCTGGATAATTCAATTTTACCGCCGGAATCTAGCTTTTACCTTCCGCTGATTTTGAACGAGCAGGGTAAAACCGTAAAAGTAATTCCTGTTTTCCGTAATCTTGCTCCATCTGAAGAAAAAGACGTTTCTCCAGAAAGCTATATTAATTCATTAATCAAACAGGTTGAAAAAGCAACAAAAAATGATATTTATTCAAAAAAGACAGACGAAAGAAATGTTTTTATTTATATTTCAAATTCAAATTTAAAAAAACTTCTGGATACAAACTGGCTTGATGAATTCTTTGAAAAAGCAAACAGTAATAATTCAATCAATCTCTCTCTTCCATACGAATACATACACAGAGAAAAGAATTTTGTTTCAACCTATATAAGTCCGGGACTCCGCGACGATATCGCAAGATGGTCATTGATTCCGTACACTCCCACAGAAATTAAAAACCGCAGGCAGATTACCGTTTACAACTTTATGCAGACCTATCACAGGTTCCGCGCGCTGTACAACCGTATGCTTTATGTTTCGCTTTTAATCAACCAGTGTCACGGAGACAAGGCGCGCAAAAATGCCGCAAGAGGGGCCCTGTGGAAGGCACAGTCGGGGGACGCATTTATTTGTTCTCCCGATGGTATTTTTGCAAACAATGCAATCAGACAGAGCGCTTACAGAAGCCTCACTGAAGCAGAAAAATATGTAAGAAGCGCAGACAAGTTCAGGGAAAGCGTAACAAGTTTTGATTACAACAGCGACGGTCA
>DLYJ01000081.1 GCA_003447785.1 Treponema sp. | reverse complement strand
CGAATCAAACAAATTGAAGAGCAGTCACAGATGCTCCAGGAAGCAAATGCCGCTATCTCGGCAATCGCTGAACAGACCAACCTCCTCGCCATGAACGCTGCAATCGAAGCGGCTCACGCGGGAGAAGCAGGTAAAGGTTTTGCGGTTGTTGCAGACGAAATCCGAAAACTTTCAGAAACATCTTCTTCCCAGTCGCACATAATCGGCGACCAGCTGAACAATATTCAGTCATCCATAGTAGATGTCGTTTCATCATCAGAAGAGGCCAGCACGGCCCTCTCAGACGTGTCTACGCGCCTAAAAGAGACCGATCAGCTCGTACTCCACATTCATTCGGCCATGGAAGAGCAGGATGAAGGTTCAAAACAGATTATAGAAGCCCTGCGCGACCTGAATAACACAAGTACTGAAGTTCGTGATTCTTCTCACTCAATGGCAAAGGAAAGCAACCAAATCGTTTCCGTAATGACAAACCTGAGCGAAGCAACAGAAGTAATGAACACCAGTATGAAAGAAATGGAAATCGGTGCAAAGAAGATTAACGAAACCGGCGCCACACTTGGTGACGTATCAAAACAGGTTGAGTCTTCAATCATGCAGATCGGTTCCCAGATTGACCTGTTCAAGGTTTAAGATTCCTAAAAAGAAGACGGCTATAGAATAAAACCAGTATCAGGCGCAGCCGAACTATCATTTACAGTAAACAAAGCACATAGTTTTGTACACTAAAAAAAGGGCCTTAAGTCCTGTGCGCTGCACTGGTGCGTTGCACAGAACTTAAGGCCTTTTGTTTTATCAGTTAATTATGGACTAGTTGTTAAACAATATTGCCCAGAGGTTGTATTTTGCGAATACGCTTACAGCCACTAAAGAAACTGTAGACATAATCTTGATAAAGATATCCATACATGGACCAACTGTATCTTTGAGAGGGTCACCAACAGTGTCACCTACTACAGCTGCATCATGTACAGGAGTTCCCTTACCTGCACCAGGAATACCACCCTGTTCGATGTATTTTTTACCGTTATCCCATGCACCACCAGCGTTACCTGTAAAGATAGCAATCATGATTGATGCGATTGTTGAACCGATAAGGATACCGCCGACAAAGTGTGCACCGAAGAGGAGACCTGCAACAACAGGGATAATTACTGCCATCAAAGCAGGAACCTTCATCTGTCCGATAGAACCTTCTGTAGAAATCTTGATACATGTGTTGTGATCAGGATCTTCCTTACCTTCGAGGATAGCCGGGTGTTCCCTGAACTGGCGGCGAACTTCTTCTACCATCTTGCGTGCTGCGATTGCAACAGCGTCGATAAGCATACCTGAGAAGAAGAATGGAAGGGCACCACCAACGATAGCGCCGGCCAGAGTCATTGGTTCCATGATGTTAAGAGTTGGAAGACCGTTAACAACTGATTCTCCTGGAAGAGAATACATATAAGAAAGCATGAGAGCGAGTGCTGCAAGACCACCAGAACCGATGGCAAATCCCTTACCGATAGCAGCAGTTGTGTTACCAACAGCATCGAGAGTATCAGTAATGTCACGAACACTTTCGTCAAGTTCACTCATTTCGGCAATACCGCCGGCATTGTCAGAAATTGGACCGTATGTATCAACAGAAACTGTAAGTGCTACGAAAGAAAGCATACCCATAGCTGACATAGCAACGCCGTAGAGACCTGCTGTGTAGTAAGCTACGATGATACCGATTCCCAGAACGATACAAGGAGCCATGCAGGAACGCATACCGAGGGCAAGACCTGATGTAATTGTAAGTGCTGGTCCTTCTTTAGAAGCTTCTGCGAGAACCTTTGTTGGTTTGTAGTCGCTTGATGTGTAGTATTCAGCGAGGATACCGATAAGGATACCTGCAATGATACCTACAGCAGCACCAATCCATGGGCTAAGGGCACCAAACTTGAATCCCAGGTCTTTATAGTCAACTGAACCGGCAAAGAGCTTGTATGCAAGAAGAGCACCTGCAACCAGAGTAAGGGCTGCACCAACATATGTTGCACCATTCAACTGGCTGTGAACATTCTTTGATTTAGAAAGGTTGCGTACGAGAAGAGAAGCAACACCAACAACACATGAAATAAGTCCGAGGGCAGCGAATGCCAGCGGATATGTGTACAGAGCTGACAAAGATTCACCGGCAACATTTGCATGTTTGATAAGGTTGTATCCGAGAGCGATTGCAGCAACGATGGATGCTACATAAGATTCAAGAAGGTCAGAACCAAGACCTGCAACGTCACCAACGTTATCACCAACGTTATCTGCGATTGTAGCAGGGTTACGAGGATCATCTTCAGGAATGTGTGCTTCTGTTTTACCAACAAGGTCAGCACCCATATCAGCGGCCTTTGTATAAATACCACCGCCAACACGGTTGAACATGGCAACCATTGAACAGCCGAGAGCGTATCCTGTAAGAACGTTAGGGAATTTTACGAGTTCGATTTTTGTGAGCCAGGCCGGAGTTGTAGCTGTAACATCAATCCAGCCGAGAACATAACCAAATACTACTACAACAATTGAAAGACCAAGAAGTGCAAAACCTGCAACACAGAGTCCCATTACAGAACCACCGCGGAAAGCAACTTTCAAAGTCTGACCGATATTCTTTGTTTTGTTAGCTTCGTTAGTTACACGAACGTTTGCATAAGTAGCAATCTTCATACCAACAAGACCTGCCAGCCCTGACATAACAGAGCCAATAATCAAGGCAGCAGCAACGTACCAGTCAAGAGCGAGCCAGACAATTACTGCAACGATAAGTACAACAATTGCAAGAATTCTGTATTCGATGCTAATAAAGGTATTAGCACCCCCACGAATATATGCAGCAATTTTCTGCATTGTTTCGTTTCCTTCTTCCAGGGATTTTACCTTAAAGAAGTTAAATGTAGCGTAAGCAAGTGCCAGACAGGCAGCAAGCAAAAGCAATACGGAAAGATTCATAAATCTTTTCCCCCGACAAAATCCGGTAACCCGGTATGTATAACTTTTAGTCCAAACTGCAACGCAATTCGGCCAAAAAATTTTTAAAAAATTTTCTGGTAAGTTTAATATAGCAAAAATGAAGAATTTAATCTGTTGGTGAATTTGTACAATAATGTCTTTTATAGAAGAATTAAATTCACTCTGGAAAGCAGGCGTTTTTTGTCCGCTGCCCACTGGGGCGCAACAAGTGTTTTTAAGGGCGGATCCCCGGTCAGTCTGTGAATGATGCAGGTTTTATCAAGCATTTTAAGAGAACGCTCAATCAGTTCAAAATATTCATCAATATCAAAAACTTTTATCTTTCCTTCCCGGTAGAATTCAATTAGGGGTGCATCAGAAACGATAAATAATTCTGTGATTTTTATTCCAAAATATCTGTCTCTGTCAGACAGGTTCTGGCAGACACGGGTATTTACCCTGTTTACGAATTGAACGCTATCAAGCATATCCGACTCCCCTTCTCCGGGTAAACCAAATATCAGATGGGTAACAAGATGAACTTTTGGAGCAGCATTTTTAATCCTTTTGACCGCCTCTTCATAATCACTGTAATGATACCCGATATTCATCAGTTTTGAAGTTTCCGGATTTGAAGTTTGAAGCCCTAATTCAATCTGGACAAAGGTCTGATTTGAAATGTCAGAAATGAATTCAATTATCTTATGGGAAAGGCAGTCCGGACGGGTTGCAATTGAGATTCCTGCCACATCGGGATGAGAGAGGGCTTCCCTGTATTTGAGAATTAACTTTTCCTCATCCCCGTAGGTGGATGTAAAGTTCTGAAAGTATGCAATGAACTTATGTTCATTTTTTCCACTTCTTCCGGATGCTTTTTTAACAACTTTTTGAATTCCACTGTTTAACTGGTCTGTAATTGAAAGTGTTTTATCCGAAGCAAATTCTCCGGATCCGCGGCTGCTGCAAAATAGGCACCCGCCCCGCCCCTTTGTGCCGTCACGGTTGGGACAGGTACAGCCTGCATCAAGAGAAACTTTGTAAACTTTACAGCCAAAAATATTTTTGTAAAATTCGGATACTTTCATTCGTTTTTTTTATTCTAGCCTTACAAAAAAACCGCTCCCTTTCAGGAGCGGTTCGTATCACTTAATCAAAAGTGATTAGCGTTTGAGGCTGAGTACAGTTTCAAGAAGTGTATCAGCTGTTGTAATAGTCTTTGCATTTGACTGGAAACCACGCTGAGTTACGATCATGTCTGTAAACTGTTCAGACAGGTCAACGTTTGACATTTCCAGAGCGCCTGCAAGAAGGCTTCCCTTTCCTGCAATACCTGAAGCACCGATGTTTGCAATACCTGAGTTATTGCTTTCTACATAAGTGTTGTTTCCGGCTTTTTCAAGACCGTTCTGGTTTGTAAATGTTGCAAGTGCAAGCTGACCGATTGTACGGTTTGTTCCGTTTGAATAAACACCTGTGATTACGCCTGACGAGTCAATCTTAAAGTTGTCAAGATAACCCATTGTATAACCGTCCTGGTAGAAAGCCTTTGTAGAAGACTTTGAAGCACTCTGAGTTACAGTGTTCTTCTGGCTTCCGATTGTACCAAGGTTGATGTTCATTGTCTGGCGGTATGGAGTTCCGTCTTCGTTTGGATTTGCTTCAGGAACTGTGTAAGAAGCCTGGAGAATGATTTCTCCTGTGGGGTTTGTTACGTTTCCAACTGAGTCTGTTACAGACTGCAGGGTTCCTGTATTGTCAAAGTTAACGAAGAAGTAATTGTCAGTTCCGTCAGTTGTATTAAGGCCAACCCGGGTCTGTGTAAAGTCTGCATTGTCAGCATCAATCTGAACATCAGCACGCCACTGGTTAGGATTTCCTACTACGCGGGTAAAGTTTACAGAAAGCAGGTGTGTGTTGCCAAAGCTGTCGTAAACCTTGAATTCTGTATTCCATGTGCCTTTTGCAACATCTGCCGCATTTGCACCTTCTGGAATTTCCGGTGTATTTTTATCGAGGTTACATGCAAAGTTTACATTTGCTGTTGCTTTTGCAGGGTCTTTAGATCCTACAGGAATAATGAGATCTTCAGGACTTGCAGCTGTCTGGAGAACTGTTTCGCCGTCAATCTGGCGTGCCATCCATCCCTGAACGCGGTAACCGTTTGCAGGGTTAACCAAAGTTCCGTCTGAGTCAAGGCTGAAAGCGCCGGCACGTGTGTAATAAGATTTTTCGCCGTTCTTTTCAAGGAAGAATCCGTTACCCTGGATTGCAACATCAGTTGCGATACCTGTTGACTGAAGGTTACCCTGAGTAAATACTGTGTCGATTGAAGCTACAGTCATACCAAGGCCGACTTCTTTAGGGTTTACACCACCGATTTCGTCAGTTGGTTTTGCGGCTCCGCTAAGTTGCTGGCTAATCATATCCTGAAAGTTAACACGGCCTCTTTTGAAACCTGTTGTGTTAACGTTGGAAATGTTGTTACCAATAACATCCATTCTTGTCTGGTGATTCTGAAGACCGGATACTCCAGAATAAAGTGATCTCATCATATTGCTACCCTCGTTTTAAATTCTTAAATTATTAGTTATCGTAAACGGCCTTAATCTGATCCATGCTGTAATACATGCCGTTTACCAGAATGCGTGGAGATAATCCACGTGTTGCTCCTTCAACAACGCCCGTTGCAGAAGTATCGCCCAGGTCAAGGTCAACCCTGCGGCCGAGCATTGACTGTGCTTCGCTTGAATTGATAAGAGTACTCATCTTTTCAAAACTCTGACTCATGTTTGTCATCTGTTCCAGAGAACTGAACTGTGCCATCTGGGCAATAAATTCAGTATTCTCGAGAGGACTTGTAGGGTCCTGGTTTGAAAGCTGAGCAATCAATAGTTTAAGAAAGTCATCCTTGCCCAATTCATTACTGGCCTTACGTCCGTTTACTGTCAGTGTTTTGTTGAACGAATCAACCGCAGTCTGTGTCTGCAGTTTTTCGCTTGCACTCATCGTAGCTGTAAAATCCATTCAGTTACTCCCATCAATTTTTTAAGTTCATCCACATGGCAGATGAACCTTGCTTTATTAATTTCGGCTTTTTTTAAGCCGACTTGAATTTTTTTATGCAACAATATTTACAGAATAATCATTTCCGTTCTGGTAAGCGGCCACAGCTGCTTCTTCTGAACTTATTACAGCCACAAATTCAGAGTAAGCGCGGTCAGCCTTAAACTGTGCCTGCTGGTCCTGAGCCTGTGAATTTGAATGATTCTGGGCAAACTGCTCATTTCCATTGGATAAATTCAGATTGAATTCACCAGTTTCAAAACCGTTCTGTGCAAATTCATTCTTAAGGGCTGCGATGCTGTCTTTGATTGCTTCATAGGCTTCCTTTGAATGAACTGTAATCTGGCCGGAAATAACCTTGTCAGAAAGTGAAAGATTGATTTTTACATTTCCGAGTTTTTCCGGGTGAAGAACGAGATTGATACTTCCCTGGTTGTTGTCCCGCAAAACAATTGAACCGGCTTTAACGAATTCCGGAGCATTGTCGATTACGGCATTTGACAGCATTGCCTGGAAAGTTGAACCGTTTGCAGAAGCGCTCTGCTGACTTGAAGAAGTAATGTTTTGTTCAGCGGCTTTTGAAAGGTCCATTGTCACTTGAATTGAATTTTTACTTTCCTGTTTATAAGAAAGTTCAAATTCTTTTCTCTGCTGGCTTTTATGAACTACCTGATCCGGATTTTTTGATTCTGCCTTAACGGTTCTAAAATCCGAAACTTCGAAACGACTAAGTTTTTTGTCCTTTTTTGCCAACTGTGAAAAACTTTCTTTATCTTCAGAAAGTTCGTGTTGAGCAAATTTTACCTGGACACCATTTTTTTCTGCGTTTTCAAGAAATTCCCGTGGAGAAGTTACAGAAAAATTCTGAGCCTTTGTCAAAAGCTCTTCTTCGCTTTCAAGCCCCGGAACAAATTCCTGAGCGTCTTCAATCAAAGCAGCAAGTTCATCATCAATTTTGTTTTCTGATGCATTTTTGCCTTCTACTTCAAAAAGCCACTTAAGTTTGTTCGGAACTACAAGCTTGTCATTTTTTGTTTCCACAACAAGCTGATGCTCATCTTCCGGAAGTTCATTATTATCCTTCTGAACTGAACGCTGTTCAATCATTTGTTTTACAGCAAGTTCTGCAGATGAAACAACTTTTTCTTCCGGTTCATTTTTCTGATTTTCTTCTGGAGTTTCTTTTGCAACGTCTTTTTTTGAATCTGCTTTTTCCTTTACTGCAGTTTTTTCTTCCTTTTCAGGAAGTTCAGCATGTTTATCTTCGTTTTCCTGCAATGAACGCAATTCGTCCATAAAACGGGTATCGCCCGTTTTCAGGTCCTGAGGAGAAACTTGTACTGATTGAATCTGCGGTAAAAGCTGCTCGATTTGAACGGCTTGCATCGGCACGACCTCCAATGTTAAATCGAAGATTCCGGCCGATTTCAGGCAGGCCGCCTAGTCTAAAGACTCCGGCTTACTGGCCATTTTACGCTGGATAACTGCGGCGCGTTCAGCAGGCATATTCATAAGCCAAACCGAAGTCATTGACGCAGTTCTTGCAGCGGCAGCCAGAGCATCTGTTTTGCGGAAGATGTCAATTACATCCTGATCATCCATTCCCATCAGCTGTTCTACGGCTGTTTTTGGCGGCATACTTGTCAAATAGGTCGAAATTTGTTCGATGTTAACATTTCTATCATCGTACTTTTTGACCTCATTGTTGAATGTTTTTTCTCTTTCTTCCTGACTTTTTTGTCTGTCTTCCAGTTCTTTTGCAACAGCTTCGTTTGCACTTTCCGTTCTGGAGATGTCCTGTTCCCTTTTATCCAGTTCCTGTTTGCGGATTTCCAGCGCTTCCAGACGCTTTGCAAGGCGGTCGCTGTCAAGGTCAGCTTCAAGAGGTTTTGTTGAAGTTGCAGTTACAGAAGTCTGGGTCTGCTTGCCCAGAAGTTTATAAACCGGCGCAAAAACAGACTTTGCCTGAATTATGCCGAGATAGTCGAACCACAAAAGTCCGCCTAAAATGATGATTGCGATTAATAAAAGTAAGACTATAGATTTTCCTAATCCGTTTCCTCTAGCCATTTCCCCACCTCAAAGAAAACTCAAAACAATATTTTATTTTACACCATTTTTTTCTACCAGGCAAGGTTTAAGTGAATTCCCCAGTCCCATTTTTCTTTATCCTCACCGTTAAAGTGGTAAAAAACTGATGCCGCAAGTCCAAAGTTGCATTCACTTGTTGCAAGAAAGCCTGTATTCGGTGCCAGTGTAAGTTCAACAGTAAAGGCAAGTTTGTCTTTATAATCTTCTTTCTCCAAGTCCCTGACAATGGAATCTACTTTCTGAATGTCAAAATTATCTGAAGTTTTATATTTTATTTGTCCGCTGTAAGAGGTCATAAAAGTAAGCCTCTGGGCATAAAGTGACAGTGCCGGAATTCCCTTATGGATTTCCTTATTGAATAAAACGGCTGTTGCTCCGCCTTCGGCAAAATAATCCACCTTAGGAAAGACTGTCGCATTCAACAGGAGGGGAACAAAGCCCGGAAGCCTGATTCCAAGCGTTGCCCCCGCATTATACTGCTCATCCTTCTCGAGCCTGTAATCATTATCCTTTGACGCACCCCAGACAAAAGGAGTAAGTTTAAATCCCGCATACTGGTAATAGCCGGGCGCAACCTTATGTATATTACTGTAGGTCAGGGAACCTGTTGCCTGTGCATAATAGCCTTTGGCATTCTTTGTCTTTCCCCTCTTTTCTTCGTTCCTGTCAACGTATTCGCGGCCGTAAAGGCCAATAGCCCCTGCACCCGCACTGATTGAAGTTACATATCCGCGGTACAGGACTGCTGCCGCATTAACGGATCCTGAGGCCTGCATAAAGCCTTTTTTATCAAAGACCACCGACGCCTGTTCAACAAAACTTAAAGAATCGTGCCCCGTCTGCATCTGCTGTAAAAAGCCGCCCTGTAAGCTTGCAATGTCAAAGGCTCCGCTTAGAGTTGTAATTTTGTCTCCCCAGGGATTTGAAGTTATAAAGCTTGCCCCGAAAGAAGGTGACATGTCTACATCAAAATCAAAGTCATAGATATTAATGCTGCCCCAGGGCAAAATAACTCCGTTTTTTGCATACTGCAAAGGTTTATAATCTTCTGCATACGGAAGAATTTTTGTCTCTGAAGAAGAGCCGCCAGTTTCTCCGTAAGCCGCTGTTTCTGTCAGGCCGCTTACAGATTCAAGTTGAATATCATTTATATTCAATGCGTAAAGTACATCGTATTCATAATGCTCACCGTAAAAGGCAAGTCTGTCACCACTGTCGCCCTTGATTACAACCGGCTCCTGAATACTGCCGTCGTAATCTTCACTTCCAAGAGCAAAGACATTTCCTGTCAGAAAGCCTGAGCGGCTGAACATTTTTCCGCTCATACCGATTCTTGCGTAACTGAACGAATAGGAGTTTTGTCCGTCTTTCTGACCGAGATAATTAAGGGAACGAATATTAAGGGGATACTCATCGTCGGTCACAAAAATATGATTTACAGACTGTAAAGATTCATCATATTCTGCGATTGCCCAGCGCAGCCCTTTTTTGCTGATATAGGAAAGGTTTCCTTCGCGGCAGGTCAGACTGAAGGGAATTTCGTCAGCTTTAAGCACTAATTTTCTGTCAAATTTTACGTCAGAGCCTTTTAATTCCACCGTATAAAAACAAATTGAATAAGGAGTATCAGCAACCTTTACCGCGGCAATTTTTACGCTTTTTTCATCGGCGGACAAAATTACACCGTCCCGCAGGGACTCATCCGTAATATTTATTTTTCTGCCTTTTTTAATGTCAAACAAAGTAAGTTCAGCCTTGGTATTGGACCTTGAAACAAGACGGCTGATTAAAA
>DLYJ01000250.1 GCA_003447785.1 Treponema sp. | reverse complement strand
AAAGTGACTGGATAAATCTCCTCCCGGTTGAATGCCGCATTGAGTTTACAAAGCCACTTCTGCAAAAGGCACTCAAAGAACAATTAATAAAAGAAGGACATTCAAAAACCAGCGCCGCTAAAAATTCATCCTACTACCCTCTTTTAGTTTGGCTTTTGTTAAAGATGAAATTAATCGAAGAAATCGGAATGAGCGGACGGGCAAAACTATACAAAGTGATTTAAAGCAAAAAAAAAGACCTGGATGAAGCAGACTTCATACAGGTCTTTTTTGAAGAAGTTACGACTACCAGTCGTCCATAATATCGTCTTCGTCGCGGTTTTCAAGATCGTAAAGATCTGTTACAGCGCGAAGGTCGTCAAAGTATACATAATACTGACCGCGTGCAAGCATCGGGTTACAATCGATGCGGAAACCAAGGATACGAAGTCCAGGTTTTATTCCGTTGTAAGCACTCTGCTGGATAATTCCATGCTCTCCATCCGGAGTTGGAGGAACAGCTACAGTAAGCTTTTTCCATCCGCTGAATCCCAGGTTACCGAGATACAATTCAAAATTGTTTCCAAAGTAATCCTGAACGAGAACGTAGATTTCATGGTTCATGTTACGTCCTGCACACCAAACGCTGATTGTTTTTGTAACACCTTCGATCGGGATAGGACGTGCTGACTTGATGTAGAATGAGTTAACTCCACGGCGGAAGAATTCAACTTTTACACCAAGAACCTTTGTATCTTCTGCTTCTTCTTCACCTTTGAGAGGTTCCTTCATTGCAGGACTACCGTCAAAAAGTCTTGAAGAGATTACACCATAATCTGGCGAAATGTGCGAATTCCATGAACCTTCGATTTCGAAGCGGTCAACTGAAACTTCGCGGAGAGCCTGTTTTGCAGAATCTGCACCGATGATTGTCGGATCTGGCTCCGAGAGGCTTGAAGTCTGTGCAAACACCAAACCTGAAACTGTTAAAGCAAGAACTGCTGTAAGTAACTTTTTCATTATTTTGCATCTCCCGCAGAACTAGAACCAGAACTGCTTGATTTTGAACTTGAATCACCGAATTCAATATCTTTAAGTTCATAACCGTCAAAGATATTGCTCAGTGTATTTGTTGTATACTTCAACTGATCAAAGAAAATATTGAAATCATCAACATATTCATCAGGATCCGTACGAACTCTGAATCCTACAAATGTCATTTCTGTTGGTCCCGAGCGGAGTCTTGAGTGCTGGCGGATGTGGCCAGGAACTGTTACAACGAGGTTTCTCCAGCCGTTGAATGCAAGATTTCCTGCAGGAAGAGTATGAACGCGACCGTCAGCATCACGAACGAGAAGATCGATGTAGTAAAGGTAATTTGCTCCCCATACCCAGAAGTCAATCTGTGTAGCTGTTCCTACAAACGGGATTTCGTAAGCCTTGCCGTCAACTTCAGGATAAACTTCGAACCAGTTTTCTCCCTTGCGCAGATAACTTGTCTTAACGCCGAGAACTTTTGGAGAAGACTCTTTATCTTTATTCAGTGCCTTAAGGGAATTAGGCTGACCATCAAAATAATCCATCTTTGGGAAACCGCCATCTTTATTGATGTTGCGGCTTGTATGGATGTTCCAGGTCCACTGTTCGCTGCCAGACATCTGCTGGTAAGCGTTTTTTTCGCCCTTATTGTCAAAATCATCAACAATAAAAGTTTCAACTGCTCTACTGCTAGGCTGAGCTACAACTGGAGCACAGAAAGCAACTAGAAGAGCAAGACTAGTTAAAAGAACTACGCCTTTTTTCATTAAAAACTCCTTCATGTGTTTTTTTACAAAACGACATTTTATTATCGGTCAATTATCAAAATAATTATAATAACATTTTGATTATATTTTCCTCTTTCGTCTTTGTCAAACTCTTTGTTTGAATATTTTTGTTTTATTTTCAATTCAACTTGATTTTTAGTGCTTTCGACATCATAATTAGCGTGTAAAACACTATTTTTTAAAAGGAGTTTTAAATGACAAGTTACAAAGAACTGGGGCTTGTAAACACAAAAGACATGTTTGCAAAGGCAATAAAAGGCGGATACGCAATTCCTGCCTACAACTTCAACAATATGGAACAGCTCCAGGCCATCATCCAGGCCTGTGTTGAAACAAAATCACCTGTTATTCTCCAGGTTTCTGCCGGTGCACGCAAGTACGCCAACAAAAACCTTCTTAAAAACATGGCCCGTGGTGCAGTTGAATACGCCCACGAACTGGGCTATGACATTCCTATTGTCCTTCACCTTGATCACGGAAGTTCATTTGAACTGTGCAAGGACTGTATCGAAAGCGGATTTTCTTCAGTAATGATTGACGGCTCTGCCCTTCCTTACGATGAAAACGTTGCACTTACAAAACAGGTATGTGATTTTGCACACTCACAGAAAGACTATGTAACTGTAGAAGGCGAACTGGGAGTTCTTGCAGGTGTTGAAGACGACGTAGTTGCCGAATCAAGCCACTACACAAAGCCGGAAGAAGTTCAGGACTTTGTTTCAAAGACAGGCGTTGACTCCCTGGCAATCTCAATCGGAACAAGCCACGGACGCTGTAAATTTACTCCTGAACAGTGTACACGCAATGCTGACGGTGTTCTGATTCCGCCGCCGCTGGCTTTTGACGTTCTTGAAGAAATTGAAAAGAAACTTCCTGGATTCCCGATTGTACTTCACGGTTCATCTTCTGTTCCTGTTGAATATGTAAAGATTATCGAACAGTACGGCGGAAAGATTCCTGATTCAGTAGGCATTCCGGAGGAACAGCTCCGCAAGGCTGCAAAATCAGCCGTATGCAAAATCAACATCGACTCAGACGGTCGTCTTGCAATGACTGCAGCAGTACGCAAGGTTCTTGCAGAAAACCCGGGCGAATTTGACCCGCGCAAATACCTCGGCCCGGCCCGTGACGAACTCAAAAAGATGTACATGCACAAAAACATCGAAGTTCTCGGTTCTGCAGGAAAAGCATAAGATATGGAATGACACAAGGCTGTCCGCAAAGGGCAGCCTTTTTTTATGAGCGGATTTTTTCTGCAATATTAAGCGCACTTGTCTTGAGGCCGCTCCTTAAAAAACAGAGGGCGGCATACAAAAGCGCAGGAACTGCCCAGACCAGGATAAACAGGCCTGAATACCAGAGACTGTAAATTGCGGCAGGAATAAGGGATTCAACAAAAATCAGAATTCCAAAAATGAATTTATCCTTTTTCCCGATTGAATCAAAAAGCCTTCTTAAATCAGCCGAAACTACAATCAGCATCAAAAGGACAAGTGACGGTTCAATAAAAATCGTAAAGAAAGTCGGACTTTCCAGGCTAAAAAGCACACAGAAAGGAAGCCAGACTGCGTAAAACGGAAGGGCAAAAAACAGAAAGGAAGTCTTTCTTTCAGAAATCAGGTCGTTTGACCAGAAAAAATAAAGGACAAACAGAAGTGCCGGCGCAAAGAAATAACGGAGATAGCGGAACAATGCGCGCAGGGCGGGATTTGTTCCCGTGTATTCAGGGAAGAATACAAAAAAGCCGAGAATCGTGCACATAACGGCAGCTGAAACAAGGCCGTAAATACATACAAACAGTTTATTTTTTAAAGTATTGAATGAACCTTCCAGTGAGTAAATTGAAAAACCGTAGTAAATCATTGCCACGGGAATCAGAGCAAACAAAAATAAATACATAGAAAAAACATAACAAAGTTCGCATTCTTATTCAACACTAAAAAAAATACTCTAAATCACGGTAATAGAACAAAATTCGACTAGACAACATTTATTATTTTTTGATATATTATTAGAACTTATCAAAGTGTGTTTTACAGACACAAGGAGGAACGTTGGCAGACGTAAAAGGTTTACGAATAAACGAACAGATTCGTGTTCGTGAGGTTCGCTTGGTTGATGATGAAGGTGGAAGGAATGGTATTGTAGCTACTCGGGAAGCCTTGGAATTAGCAAAAGAGAGAAATCTGGACCTTGTAGAAGTCTCACCAAACGCAAATCCGCCGGTTTGTAAAATCATGGACTTTGGAAAGTACAGGTACGAGCAGGAAAAAAGACTCCGTGATTCCCGCAAGAACCAGAAAGCCCTTAAGATTAAGGAAATCCGCATGCAGCCAAAGATTGGTTCAGGCGACCTTGATACTAAGGCAAAACATGTTCAGGAATTTCTGGACGAGGGAGATAAGGTAAAGGTTACAATCCGCTTCCGCGGACGCGAACTTGCACACACCGAACTCGGCTATGATGTCCTGAAAGAAGTAGAGAAAAGGCTTAGAGAAGGTTCGTACGCCATCGAAAAACCGGCTGCTATGGAAGGCCGTTTTATGTCGATGACACTGAACTCAAAAGCCAAATAGGATGAGGTTAGAGAAATGCCTAAAATGAAGACAAAGAAATCCTCTGCCAAACGTTTTACACTTACAGGCACAGGTAAAGTAAAGTACAAGAAAATGAATCTTCGTCATATTTTGACTAAGAAATCATCAAAACGCAAGATGCACCTCCGTGGTGCAGGAATTCTTTCTGAAGATTCAGCAGCAAGAATCCGCAAACAGCAGCTTCCATACGGCTAATTAAGGAGATAAAAAATGTCTAGAGCAATAGATGGTACAAAACGCAATAACCGCCGCTCAAAGATCCTTAAGCTCGCAAGTGGCTTTACAGGACGCCGCGGAACAAACTATAAGGCAGCTAAAGACGCTGTAACAAAAGCTCTCCGTCACGCATACGTTGACCGCCGTGACCGCAAAGGCGACTTCCGCCAGTTGTGGATCAGCCGTATCAACGCAGCAGTTCGGGACGAAGGTCTTTCATACTCAAGATTTATCGACGGTCTCAACAAGGCCGGTGTAACTCTCAACCGCAAGGCACTTTCAAACATGGCTATCGAAGACCCTGCAGCTTTCAAGGCTGTTGTTGAAGTAGCTAAAAAAGCGCTCAAATAGGCGGTAGAATATGATTTCACTCGATCAGGTCCTTCTTCTGGAAGAAAAAGTAGAAAGCGCTGTTGCAAAAATTGCACAGCTTAATGCAGAAAATGCTGCTTTGCGTAGTAAATGCGCAGAGCTCACAAACGCACTTTCAGCAAAAACGGAGCAGTTTTCTAATTTTCAACTAGACCAGGGCAAGATCGAGGCAGGCATTCTCAAGGCGCTGGAGCGCCTTGACAGTGTGGAAAATGCAATTCATCAGGCAGGCTCACCTGCCGCAAATCCAGCTCCGCAGGCAGCAAGCCCTGCACCACAACAGAGTGCCGTTCCTGCACAACCTGCTCCGGCAGCACCGGTTCAGGAAAAACCTGTTCACTCACCAGTAAACACCTTTGATACAATGAATCCTACCCTTTCAGCTCCTGCTGCACAGGAAAGCGCACCGGATTCAAGCCAGCCGACATTCGATATTTTTTAATTTGAGGTCTTTTTATGGGAACACTTCAAATTAATATGCTTGGAACTTCCTTTTCAATCAAATCCTCAGAAGATGAAGCCTATCTCAATAAATTGCTGGGTTATTATAAAAAAATCGTAGACGCAATCGAAGAAAACGGAATGATGCACAACCAGATGCAAATTGCAATCATGGCGGGCATTATGCTCTGCGACGAACTCTACAAGGAAAAATCAAAAACAGCAAGAATCACACAGAATTCGACAATCGGCTCCGAAGTAGAAGCCGGAAAACTTGCCGAAGACATGATCAGAAAACTGGACGAAGCAATAAATATAAAATGAGCAGATTTATAATCTGGGTAGACGCCGATTCCTGCCCGCTTCAGGTAAGAAACTGCATCCTGAATAATTCAAAATCAAAAAAAATGAACGTAGTTTTTGTCGCAAACCACCAGATTCCGTGCCCGGAAGACTCTGACATTTTTAAAATGGTAATATGCGAAAAAAAAGATGGCGCGGCAGACGATTATATTTTTGAAAACTGCAGTGACACTGACATCGTTGTAACGCGGGACATAGCCTTTGCAGACCGCCTCGTTAAAAAGCAGATTTTTGTAATGAACGACCGCGGAACAGTTTTTACAAAAGAAAACATCGGCGAACGCATGAGCGAACGCAATTTTAACCTTACCCTCGCCTCCCTCGGCCTCGGCGGAAGCGGCGCAAAAACTTACGGCAAAAAAGAACTGCAAAAGTTTGCAGCGGTCTTTGAGAGACAGACAAGCCAGTTACTGATGAATGAATACGCGGCACAAATAAGAAGTGCCGCAAAAGAAGAAAAGCCTACTCGTTAGAAAGTTCCCACATTGCGTTGATTGCGCAAATGCGGTCTTTTACCTGCATAAAAGCCATTACAACTTCAGGGTCAAACTGAGTACCCGAAAGATTCTGTACTTCCTGGAATGAGTCTTCGATTGACCATGCTGACTTATATACACGTTTATGGCTCAAAGCGTCAAATACATCGGCAAGTGCTACAATACGTGCTGCCAGTGGAATTTCTTCGTGTTTGAGAGGTTCAGCCCGTGGAACAGGCTCACCCGGAATGAGTTTTGTATAGTCGATTTTTCCCGGATAACCGCGGTCACTGCCATCCCACCATTCGTGGTGGCGCAATGCAACGTCACGGCACATTTCGTCGAGGGCTGATTCAGGTTCAGTAAAGAGCATGGCACCTACGCAGGTGTGTCCCTTCATGATGTCGCGTTCTTCTTCCGTAAAACGCGGATATTCCTTTTTGAGGATTAAATCCGATACACCGATTTTACCAAAGTCGTGACATTTGGCTGCAATTTTTAAGTTGTCACGGAATTTCTGCTGTTCATAATTTGGAATTCCATGGTTTGCGGCCCAACGGTCATAAATTTCAAGGGCAAAAGAAGATACACGTTCAACATGGGGAAAAGTTTCCTTAGGGTCGCGGTACTGTGCCATACGCTGCATACGCATAATCATGTTACCTGTCAGATATGCATGTTCAAGGGCCTGTGTTGCGTTGGAAGCAAAGTGCGTAATATATAATTCTGCATCTTCGTCAAATTCAATTACTTCGCCCTGTTCGTCCTGAGCGTTGATAATCTGAAGCAGACCAAGAATTCTTCCGTTTGCCATTTTGAGCGGAATGCTCAGCATGGACTTTGTGCGGTAGCCTGTTGTAACGTCTGTTGATTTATTGAATGAATAGGGAACTTCTTTTGGAAGTTTGTAACAGTCCCTGATATTCAGGATTTTTCCGGAAAGAACGCAGTAACCTGCTACTGATTTTTCTGTAATCGGGAAAGAAAATGCCACATAGGGAAGTTTTGTTCCCGGTGTAAGTTTACGAAGCTGTGTATCATTCTGTGCATATTTAATCTTTAAGTTATTGTCTTCTACTACATAAATTGAACCTGCATCGGCGCGTACAATACCACGTGCTTCTGTCAGAATGCGTTCGAGCAAAACGTCCATATCCTGGATTTCGCTGAGCATGCGCTCCATTTCGATAATAGTTTGAAGTTTCTGTTCTTTAGACGTATTGTTAGACGTATTGTTCATTAAACAACCTCTTTAATATTTTAAATATAACATAAGTAGGATAGTTTTTCTATTGAATTTGGGGATTTTTTTTAGACAGAACGCAATAATATAACGGCCCTGCCCCGTCACTTGTGTCAGGAAGAACGTGACGCCCAAAACGGGTCTGTTCGCCGGCCGGAAGCCGTGCATCGCAGAACGCACTCACATCAGAAAGGGCCGGTTCTTCTCCTGGTGCGCAAACTCCGCCGCCTTCTTCACAGGTCAGCACTTCAACATCGTCAAATTTTTTCAGGAGTTTTTGAATTACATTATCGTTTTCATCAGGATTGAGTGCGCAGGTTGAATAAACCATGCAGCCGCCTTCCTTGAGCATTCTCCAGGCGCTTGAAAGAAGCGCCCACTGTGCGGCGGCAAGCGTCCTGATTCTTGAAGGAGACCAGTCCTTGAGGTAATTGGGATCCTGCAAAACATGGCGCTCAGAAGAACATGGAGCGTCCAGCAGAATGCGGTCAAAGCGGTTTGAAGGAGCCAGACAAAGAGTTGCCCCGTCCTTACCGATTACGGTTACCCGTTCACTGATTTGAGGCGGAAGGCAGTTTTTTACCGTGTTTACAAGGCGGTTTTTTCTGTCACTGGAGCGTTCGTTGGAAAGCAGTTTTGCATCCTTATCCATGCAGGACGCAATTACAACAGTTTTTCCCCCTGGAGCCGCGCACATGTCAAGAATGGATTTTGCCCCGGAAAGGGGAAGACTTGCGGCGGCACGGACTGAAGCGCTGTCCAGAAAGTATTTGTCTTTTCCGCCTGCGTCATATGCAAGAGGGCTATCCTTCCCCAGGAGAGCATCTTTTAATGCAGGCCAGCGTTCACCGAACAGGTCGGAATAATACTGGTCAAACCCCTGTTCCCCTGTAAGTTTTCTGGCACGGTCCTTCTGCTTCATTATTTTTCCTCAGGTCGGCAGGGAACAAGTTCATACATCGGACCCAATTTATTTCTACCGATTAACTGGTAGCGGAACAGTCCGTTTTTGATTTTGTATTCAATTACGTGGCGGCAGGCACGGTCCAGCTTTGTCGCAAAATTCGGGTCGTTCTCGCAGTGTTCAAGAAGAATTTTTGCAACATCGCCAAATCGCTTTTCGCTGATCATGATGACATCAACGCCTGCATTAACTGCGCTTACTGCGGCCTTTTCCGTGTCATAGCCGTTTTTAACCAGTGCGTTCATAAAAATATCGTCACTGATTACAAGGCCGTCAAAGCCCAGTTCCCCGCGGATAACGCGTTTAACCCAGTACTCTGAAAGGCAGGCAGGTGTCTGGCTGTCAGCGGCCGGATTGTCAGTTACATTGATGCGTGCATGGCTCATCAAAACAGCGTCCGCATAAGGCATAAGCCTTTTGAACGGTTCGATATAGGTTGAATTCAATTCGTTGGCGTTTACTGAAATTTCTGGAAGGCCCGTGTGTGGGTCAAGGTTTGTATTTCCGGGAAAGTGCTTGATGGCAGAGCCGATTTTTTGTGCCTTAAACTGTTGAATCTGTACGGTTCCGTAGGAAGCAACCTGTTCAAGGGAGCCGAAGGAACGTGTATCAAGAAAGTCTTTGTTGAATTTTGTTTCGATTTCTGCAACAGGAGCAAGATTCAGCGAAAAGCCAAGTTCTGCCATTTGTTTTGCCTGAATTGCATACAAGGTGGACGCTTCTTCAAGACTGTATTCGGAGGCAACGGTTTTTGCCGACGGAAGCATGTCTGTAATTCCACGCAGACGGTTTACATAGCCGCCTTCCTGATCAATGGAAATGTACGGCGGAACCTTGTTGTGAATATAATAATACTCCTTGATTGATTGTATGTATTCAATTACTTCTTCTTTTGAACTGCCGATGTTAAAGCTAAAAAGCAGAACTCCGCCCGGAACCAGAGGCTCGCCTACGCGGGGATTTCCAATCAGGGCACCTGTCTTTTCTACAGGAATGTATTTGTGTTTTCCGTCGATATTTACGAGGAAAATCTGAGAAATTTTATCGTCCACAGGAAGCGTCTGAACATAATTATCAAGTGCAATGTGCTGGGCTATTCTGATTTTTCTTAAAGTTTTATTCTGACCACCGATCAGAAAAAACTGAATAATCAAAACCATCAGGATAAGGACTAAACAGACCCCTGTCAGCAATAATAAATTTGTTTTTTGATTCTTAAAAAATGGAATACGAAGCGTTTTCATCAAATTCCCCTATTCTATTGCTCCAAATTTACAACGTTCAATACACTCACCGCATCTGATGCACTCACGGTCATTAATTTTAAGCACGTCCATTTTACAAAAATTAGTGCAGGCGTTGCAATGAGTACACTTTTTATTATCGACCCTTATTCCGAAAATTGCAGTTTTATTAAAGAATGAATAAACCGCCCCAAGGGGACAGAAAAAGCGGCAGAACGGTCTGTACATAAAAACCGACCACAGGATAAAGCTTACGGCAACCGAACTCTTCCACAGAAAAATGTGTCCAGCGGCAGAGCGTAAATATTCATTGAGCGCGGTCAAAGGCCATCCGGCAAAAATGGTCCCGGCAGGACAAAACCACTTGCAGAAAAGCGGCGAAGAAATTCCATTTTTAAAATACAAAAATGCAGGAATCAGAATGCACATAAAAGCAAGGACCAAATACTTGAGGATAGAAATTTTTCTTGTTATGCCAAGGGTTTTCTGAGTTTTTTTAAGTTTTGGAAGGGGAATTTTGTACAAAAGTTCCTGCACAAGCCCGAATGGACACAAAAAAGAACACACCATGCGTCCAAAAAGTGTTCCCGTCAAAAGCAGAAATCCGGTCACAAAAAAAGGAAATTTTCCGTTTCCAATGGTGTTCTGCAATGAGCCCAGCGGACAGGAAGCAACGGCACCCGGGCATGAATAACAGTTGAGCCCGGGAACGCAGACTTTCTTGAGAGGGCCTGTAGAAATGCCGCCTGTAAACCAGCGCTTAACGTCAGCATTGTAGACAAGCATTGCGGTAAATTGAACTAACCTTCTTCGAATCCTTGAGTTCTTAAAAGCCTTAAGCAATTCCCACACACTCCAAACAGATGAATATTGCCTTTCTGAAGATAATCATATTGTCGCCCATCAGGACGCCGGCAGTAATCAGAGCGAGAGAGACAATCAGTAAAAAAACGGAAAGTTTTGAAAAATGAATTTTATTCAACATAACCTTCTACAAACTGGGCAAGTTTTTCTTCGCTCATCATGCCCACATTCATTTTGAGGATTGTACCCTCAGGTCCAATCAGCACAGTTGTGGGAATTCCCTGAACACCATAACTTGCGGCAACGATTCCGCTCTGATCGAGGGCTCCGGTAAATGTATAGCCGTTTTCTTTCATAAAGGCTGAGCGGGCAGCTTCCGTGTCAGAAACACAAACCCCTAAGAATTCAAGTTTTTTAGAATCGCCCTGGGATTCAAGTTTTTCAAAAAGAGCCTGAATACCGGGAAGTTCGGCGCGGCATGGCGGACACCAGGTTGCCCAGAAATGCAGAAGTAAAGTTTTTCCTTTATAGTCTTTGAGGCTTACCTTTCTGCCGTTTTCTTTATCAGTAAGTTTTAAGTTAAAGTCAGGAGCCTTGCGTTCCTGAGTCTTTGAAACGGCAGCGCTGGTGTTTTCGGTTGATTTTTTTTGTATCTTTGCACAGGAAACGACTCCAATCATAGAAAGTGCCAGAAGTGTAATCAATAATTTTTTCATGGTATCTCCTGAAGGTGTATTAAGCATACAGCCATTTAATAAATATAACAGTTTTCCGAAAAAAAAGTTAATTTTTTTTATTTTTTTGCAACCTTTTTGAATTTCACTTCGTCTAATTTAATGAAAGGCAAAAATTTTCTGCCATAAAAAATTTTTTTTACAAAAAAAATTAATGTAAAGGACACTACAATGAACTTTTTAAAAGACTATTTGCAGAACGACATCGATTTTTCTAGTTATGAGGACATCAAAAAGAATTTTAAAATAAAGGTACCTGAGAATTTCAACTTCGCATACGACATCGTGGACAGATACGCAAAAGAAGCCCCGGAAAAACTTGCCATGCTCTGGATTGATGACAAGGAAGAAAGACGGTTCAACTTTAAGGAAATGTCACTTCTTACAAACAAGGCGGCAAACTTTTTAACTTCAATGGGAATCAAAAAAGGCGACGCCATCATGCTTATTCTCCGCCGCCGCTGGGAATTCTGGCCGATTCTGCTTGCAATGCATAAAATCGGAGCCGTTGCCGTTCCTGCAACAAACCAGCTTGTAAAAAAAGACATCGAATACCGCACAAACGCGGCTGACATTAAAATGATTATCTGTGTTGACGAAGAAAACGTAAGCGCAGAAGTAGAAAAGGCAATGCCAGAGTCTCCAACAGTAAAACACCTTGTACGCATTGGCGCTCCAAAAGAAGGCTGGATTGACTTTACAAAAGAGTTTGAAAAACAGAGTGACAGTTTTACGCGTCCTACAGGAGAGGCAAACACACAGAACTCGGATATCATGCTCCGCTACTTTACTTCCGGAACTTCAGGCTACCCTAAGATGGTACAGCACAACTTTGTTTACCCTCTCGGCCACATCACTACAGCTAAATTCTGGCAGCAGGTTGTTGACGACGGTCTCCACCTTACAATCGCCGAAACCGGCTGGGCAAAGGCCATGTGGGGAAAACTCTACGGACAGTGGATCTGCGGTTCAGCCGTATTTGTATACGACATGATGTCATTCAAGCCGTATGTGATTTTACAGAAAATCCAGAA
>DLYJ01000259.1 GCA_003447785.1 Treponema sp. | reverse complement strand
CCGTCCGTAAGCTGCACACGGCTTCTGTAGGCGCGTTCCTTTCCTGAAATGACAACTATCTCAGGACAGTTAACTCCGGCCCGCTCAAAGCATTCTCTGAGCATCTGAGAGCGCAGCTGGCGCTGTCGGTCGATTTTGATGTGCTGCATGTTACAGCCGCCGCACTGTGTGTAAAGCGGACAGAAAGGCTCGGTGCGGTCCGGGGAGGGCTCGATTATTTTAACGATTTTTGCAAGGTTATAATCCCGCAGGTTTTTTGTAATTTTAATCAGAAGTTTTTCGCCCGGAATCGCGTATGGAAAAAAAACGTTTTTGCCGTTGATTTTTGCCATGCAGTCCCCGCCGAAAACCATTTTTTCGGCAGTGACTGTATAGATTTCTTCGTCGAGAACCGTTGAATTTTTATTTTCTTTTGAATTATTGTCCATCTTCGAGTTTTTTAAAAATAAAGTTGCAGAAAGTTTTGATACGGTTGATGAATGAAGTTTCTACGCGGTCTTCGATAAACCAGAGTTTGAGTGCGTCAACACCGCCGATTCCGTACAGAATCCAGTTATCTCCGTCCCTGAAAACCGTGATGCAGGAAACCATGTTGCCTTTTTTTACCGCAGTAAATTTGTGGTGGTAAATGAGGTTTTCCATGTTTTTAAGGGAGTAAAAATAGTAGTCCGGGTTTTCTTCGATAGTAATCAGCGACTTGAATTTACCGAAAAGCGACATTTCAAGAATACAGTCGATGATTGTTTCGTTTCCGTTAACCCTTGCATTGGTGATTTCTGCCGAAGAATACAGTTCGTACCATTTTTTTGTGCGTTCAGAGTAATATGGAATTCCAACATAGTCTTTTATATTCAGGAGAATTGCATTGATTCTGTCCCGGATGTTTTCGTTACCTTCGTATGGAATTACCTGAATGATTTCTGCACAGTAATTTGGTCCCAGTTTTTTCATTGTGGAAAGTACGCGTTCTGTCTGAGTGTTCTGATTGATACATACGTTTTTTACCGTATCAATATTTCTGATTAAAACTTCGCCTTTCTGAAGTTTTTCGCGTTCTGAAGATTTTAATTTAGAATTGAATACATCTGCAAAAATTGAAGAAGCTGCTGCACAAATTAAACATACAGCAAGAATGAGTTTTTTATTCATTTTCATACCTCCGTAAATTATAGTGTTTAACTAAAAAACTCTCAACTACAGGCACTTTATAAATATGCACTGTATTAAAAAAATCAAATTTGTGATAAAATGGTTACATTATGATAAACCCACTAATTCAGGAATTGATAAGCAATAAAGACGCTTCGGTAATCCGAAAAATGTTTGAAGAAGGCATCGAGATGAAAAAAATCTACGGTGCTGATAAAGTTTATGATTTTAGCCTTGGAAACCCTGACCTTGATCCGCCGCAGAAAGTAGTGGATGCAGTAAAGGAAGTTGCTCAGGACACCTCTCACGGTCGCCACGGTTATATGCCTAATGCAGGTTACCCTGAAACCCGCGCTGCAATGGCAAGAAAAGTTTCCCTGGAGCAGGGAGTTAAACTTGAATCCGGCGATGTTGTAATTACGGCAGGAGCTGCAAGTGCATTGAACTGTGTATTTAAAACAATTTTGAATGCAGGTGACAACGTAATCGTTCCAAAACCTTTCTTTGCCGAATACCGCAACTACGTAAGAAATTACGGTGGAATTCTTCAGGAAGTAAGCACTAAGGATGATTTTTCCCTTGATGTTGAATCAATCAAAAAAGCCCTGAACGAAAAAACTGCCGCAGTTCTGATTAATTCACCGAACAATCCTACAGGAAAAGTTTATACAGAATCAGACATCATTGCCCTTGCAGAATGCTTAAAGGAGCATGCGGCAAAATCCGGCAGAACTCCATATTTAATTCTTGATGAGCCTTACCGCGCAATCACTTATGACGGTAAAACAGTTCCGTCGGCATTTGACAAATACGATTCATCAATCGTTGTTTCTTCCTTTGCAAAAAACCTGAGCCTTCCGGGCGAACGCATCGGTTACATCGCAGTAAATCCAAAGGCAGAAGATGCAAAGAACCTGATTGGAGGTTCGATTTTCAGCCTGCGTGTTCTCGGTTTCGTAAACGCTCCCGCATTCTTCCAGAAAGTTGTTCAGAAAAGCTGGGATGCGGAAGTTGATTTTTCTTCCTACGAAAAACGCCGCAACCTTCTCATGGGTGTTCTGGACAAAGCCGGAATTGAATATTACAGACCGGAAGGTGCATTCTATCTTTTTGTAAAGGTTCCGGCTAAATTTAACGGAGACGATATGGCATTTTCTGATCACCTCAAAAAATTCCACATTCTCTGCGCACCTGGAAAAGGTTTTGGCGGACCGGGATGGGTTCGGCTTGCATACTGTGTTGACGAAAAATCAATTGTAAACAGTCAGGAAGCCTTTATTGAGGCCGCAAAATAGGTTCGATTACAATACGGAGGATAGTTATGAAAATTTTAATGGTAAGTGCAGAAGCAGTTCCTTTTGCAAAAACCGGCGGTCTTGCCGATGCAGTAAGTGCCCTGGCAGGCAGCCTGAGCAAGATGGGACATGATGTTCGTATCGTAATGCCACGTTACTACAAAATTGACAGAAAAAAACTCACAAAGCTGGAAGGTCCTCTCGGTGTTCCGGTTGGAATGGGCCAGGAATGGACAGCGGTTTACACAACAACACTTCCGGGCTTTCCAAAGGTGAATGTTTACTTTCTGGATCACGAACAGTGTTTTGGACGCGACGGTGTTTACGGCACCAAGTTTGAACCGGATTTTTTTGACAATCCTTACCGTTTTTCTCTTTTGTGTCACGGAGCCCTTCAGGTCTGCAACAAACTCAGTTGGTTTCCGGACATTGTACACGCACACGACTGGTCTGCAGGCCTTGCACCGGTTCTCGTAAAACATGTCTGCCGTTCACAGCCGGCTTTTTCAAAGACCGCTTCAGTATTTACAATTCATAATATGGGTTATCAGGGTGTTTACGGAAAAGAAAAGTTCCCTGACCTTGGCATTGACTGGAACCTTTACTACGGAGCAGGTTTTGAGCGCAACGGCGCAATCAACTTTCTCCAGGCAGGAATTTCAAGTGCTGACATGGTAACAACGGTTTCGCCGACTTACGCAAAAGAAATCCAGACCGCAGAAGGCGGATTCGGGCTCGACGGACTTTTAAGGGTCAGAAGCGATGTTGTGCGCGGAATTGTTAACGGTGTAGACACTGATGTATGGAATCCTGCAAAAGACACTTTGATTCCTTCAAAATATACAAGCAAGGACATGAAGGGCAAGGCTGAATGTAAAAAAGCCCTGCAGCAGCAGTTTGGGCTTGAAGTTAACCCGGATGTACCTGTTATCGGCATGATCGGCCGTCTTGTAAGCCAGAAAGGAATTGCAGAAGTAATTGCTCCAACTTACGGATGCCTTTACAACATCTGTACAACAATGGATGTTCAGGTTGTTCTTCTGGGAAGCGGTGATAAATGGGCAGAAGACGAAATCAATTCGCTCCAGTCAAGACTTCCAAACTTTAAGGCAATGATAGGCTACAGCGAAAAGATCAGCCACTTAATCGAAAGCGGTTCTGACTTTTTCCTCATGCCGTCTCAGTACGAGCCCTGCGGCCTAAACCAGATGTACTCCGAGCTTTACG
>DLYJ01000262.1 GCA_003447785.1 Treponema sp. | reverse complement strand
GGATTTGCAAAACGTTCGGCAACTGTCGCGTAGAGACGCTCAAGATTGCTCTTTGCATCCGGTTCGCTTCCAAAGCATGTGTAGCTGCCTGTGTGGCAGACACCGCCGTTCGGGAAAACGGTTGCAAGAACTGTATCGCGGTCACAGTCAACGCGCATTTTGATTAAATCCAGATAGTGGTGGCTTTCTTCGCCCTTTGTCCAGAGACGGTTCTTTGTGCGGCTAAAGAAAGTGAGACGGCCGGTTTCAAATGATTTTTCAAAAGCTTCTTTGTTTGCAAAGCCAAGCATTAAAACTTCTCCGGAAGGACTCTGTGCAATTACAGGAATCAGTCCGCCTGCCTTTTCAAAATCCAGACAGCCGATAAATGCGTCTTTGAGGCTTACAACACCTGTGTAAAGTGCCATTCCCAGCTGAACATCGCAGCCCATCTTTTCAAGTTCAACAATCTGCTCAAGGCTGTTAACGCCACCTGCTGCTACAACGCGGCATTTTACTGCCTGACGAAGAGCGCGTACGCTGTCCATGTCAGTACCCTGCATACAGCCTTCTTTTTCTACGCAGGTAAACAAAAGTTCAGAACAGTATTTTTCTGCTTCTTTTGCGCCTTCAATCAAAGAAATATCTACAGTTTCGGTCCAGCCTTTAACGGCAATTTTTCCGCCGATTGCATCTACCGAAATTATTACACGCTGTTTTCCGATTGTTTTATTCAATTCTTCAAGAAATTCAACATTGAGAATGGACTCGCCCGGTTTTGGATTTGCATTCCATGCGGCAGAGCCGATGATTACTTTTTCTGCACCAAGGGAAATAAGTTCCCGGGCTTTTTTTACGTCACGGATTCCGCCGCCTACACGAACGTTGCCGCGGCGCAGAAGATGCTTTAAAAGTTCAGTATTTTTTGTATTGCCCTTTTCGTCAGTGTTGCGAAGAGCCTGGTCAAGGTCGATAACTGCAACCTCGCCGTATTTGTTAAATTCACTGATCAATGAATCAGCGTCATCGCGCTGCAAAACAAGATCCTTACCATTTTTTAACTGGACAACATGTCCGTCCTTCATGTCGATAGAAGCAATTACCATAATGGGCAGAGTATAACATATTGTGCGTTAAAGTTGAATACACCACGTAACAGATGTCCCAGACAGAAGCGGCAGAATTCCTGATTTTAAATTCTGATTTCCTCCATGATTGTCTCGTCAAAATCCTTTACCACATCAGGAAACTTTTCTGCATATTCAAGGATTTTGTCGGCAAGTCCGCTTTTGAGCAGTTCTATGATTTTATAGCGCGGAACCTTTGCAACGGCAGGACAGGTATTTTCCAGCACGACAACAATCCTGTCATTTTTTCTTGACGCGCGGAACGGCCAGATTGAACAGTCAAAGGGTTTTTCGTCCGCATCAAGTTTACAGCCGTTTTCTGACAAAAACGGGCACGCAGCTTCTTCTTCACTGTTGTCAGTTTTGTATTTATGAATGAGATCAAAGGTAACAAGGTCGCCGCCTGCTTCGCGGAACCGGGTGCCCGGGTAACGGAGCTTTAAGTGAACCGCCATATCCCGTTCAAAAAGAGGAGTTTCCCATAAACTTTTGCGCCTGAACGAACAGCAGAAACGACAGGCTGCGCATTCAGCCGGACTAAGAATTGACTTTAACATTTTGTCAGCACTCCATACCATTTATCCAGAATTATGTCCGGGTGATAAGAAAGTTTTGCCTTTCTCAAACCTTCGACTCCCATATCTTCTTCGCGATTTAAAAATTCATAATCAGTAACGGTATTTGCAAAACACCAGTTTATGGCCGCATAACCGCCGTTAGCCGCATACTGCCCGAGGCATTTTTCAAAGTGAACGTCAACCACGTACGAATTAACCGGGCTTGCCATTGTCATTGCCACCGGCTTTTCATCAACGTACAGCACTCCGCCTATCATCGAAAAAATTTCCCTTACGTTAAGAGCCTGTTCAATTGATTCATGTTCCATGCGCAGAACTTCAAGATCGTCGTTACCGTTTTCGCCCATCCAGAGGCTGCTCACTCTGACGATATCTTCTGCAACGCCTTCTTCGTTAAGCGGCTTGAATTTCCATCTGTTTTCATAGATTCGCATAAACCGTGAAAGGTGATTCTTTTTTTTGTGGTAAGTTTTGCCCTTAAGTTCAGCCAGAGCTCGGGAAGAATACATGTAATCGCTGTCGTTGCGCTCGGTTACCCATTCAATTTTAAAACCGGTAAGTTCAACTGCAAGGCATTTATCAATTTCTGCTTTCTGGCGTTCTGAAACGAGAATCAGACGGGGCTCGCGGTTATTGGCCTTTGCATCGGCAATTATTGTTTTTAAGGCAGCTGCGAGGGATTTTGAATCATATTCAGCGGGGTGACCGGGAGAGCTGATGTCGCGCAGGGCAAAAGGAAAGCCGTAGCCCCGGCGGTTTACTGACGCACCGGAATAATAGCGGAACAGAAAATTGTCCCTGCGGCACATTCTGATGTCGTACTTTTTCTGAAGAAAATAAAGGTTTGCCGGAGAAGTGTCGCTTCCATACCATGGAATGCCGTAGAGTTCTTTTCTTAAGAGGCAGTAATCCTGGGCCTCGAAAATTTTCCAGTTGAGTCCGTCTGTCATCGGCAAGATTTTATTAAAAATACGCTCCTCTGAATAGTCAGCAGGTTGAATTAAATCCGATCCAGGGCATCGCTGAGTTTTTTGATAATCAGGTCAGCATCTTCAAGTCCCGGGAAAAGCCTGAACATTCCAAACAGATCTTCTGACATGTCAGGATTTGAATAATTCTCATCCCTGTATGAATGATGCCCGAATCCCTGATAATAATTTATCAAAGTCTTGTTTGAATATGTTTTCTTGGAACACTTTTCGATATCAAGGGAATCACAGAAGGCTTTGGCCGCAGTTTCATAATCATTTTTGTCCGATCGAATTGCAAAGGAAATGTAGGCCGCGCAGTATTTTTGTTCTTCAAAAAATTCATAGCTTGAACTTGATTTGAGTGCAGGAAATTCAACCCAGCCGATTTTATCGCTTGAATTCAGGAATTCTGCGATTTTTACGGCGTTTTCAAGGCGCTTTTTGTAGTTCCCTATAACCTCATCTATATTTGCAGTAATAATGTTTGCAAAGTTTTTTTCTACGTCGGAACCAAATATGGTTTTCATTACGCTTTCAAGGCGCCATGAAAAGGCAATTGAAGAGTCCTCGGCAGACATGTCGAATGCCCACCGGATTCCGTGACAACATGAGTCGCCAGCCTTCAGGAGAGGAACGTTGAATATGCGCCAGTCAATTTTTCCCCGTTCAATAACCATTCCGCCGCTGAAAGACGGGTCTGCAAATAAAAATGAAAAATCAAGAATTGCAATATCAGCATTATAATCAAAGGGATTGATACAGCTCACCGGAATTCCGCCGTTGTCTACAACAAGAGGAAGTTTTGCCCGGTGTGCCATATCAGCAATTTTTCTGATATTTACAGCTTCCGGTCTCATTGAACCTTCAAGGTCTATGAAGATACAGCGGGTTGCCGGAGAAATTGCGGCTTCAAATTCAAGCGGATCGGAAGAAAAAACAAAGTTTGCAGTTATACCGATGTCTTTCAGGAGGAACTTAAAGAAATTATATGCGGAGGCACGCACGTTCGATCCAACAACAACTTCGTCCCCGGCCCTTGCCAGTGTGAGAATTGTCTGGATAATCGCATTCATCCCCGAATTAAAGAGAACGGCTTTTGCACCACCCGTCAGCTTACAGATGTTATTCTTAAACGCTTCTAATTCCGCTTTATTGTCCATAAGCAATATTATATATCAGTTTTGTGAATTTCTTCTTCAAAATCTTATTATTTT
>DLYJ01000230.1 GCA_003447785.1 Treponema sp. | reverse complement strand
CGTAAAGTTCTGGAACTGGGGCGCAGACGAAAAACTCTTTGCCCGCCTGGACGATAAATTCTTTGAAAGCTTTAACCCGAAGGAACAGTTCTGGGTTCAGTTTGCGCCAAACATGTTTACGGACGCAGAAAAAGCAAAAGAAAGCGCGATCAAAGACTATAAAAAAGTCATAACCGACAAACTTTTACTCGCCCTGACCCAGGCAGACTTTGCCAGATTCAAAAAACTGTCGGAAGGCAGTTCTTTTGACAGGGTTCTTTTTGAAGGCGTTAATGCCCTTTATTATGCAATTCAATTTAAGGGAACGCTTTCCGGCGGCAGTCAGAAGTTTGAAGATGACATGGTTTTATTCCGCACAAACCAGCTCATGGAAAGTCTGGACTTTTCTCAGCTTCCAAAAATCAAACAGAATGAAAGTTACTTTACGATTCTGCACCAGATGAAGCAAACATACGGAAAGTCAGGTCTTGCAAAAATCATGTTCAACGCATACTACTGCGAAGAAGATGAGATTGATTCAAAAACAAAGTCTCTGGACAAAATAATTGAATACATTGCCGCAAACACCACAGACTTAGACGAATACGTAAAACAGAGCGAAGGCAAAATGGGAACCACAGCCCTCCACCTTGCAGCAGAAATCAACGACGTAAATTCCTGCCGCACCCTGCTCAAATCAGGTGCAAATCCTGACAAGGCCTGCGGAAAGGCACAGTTTTCCCTTACTACAAAGGACAGTAAAAAAACCACCACACAGGTTCCAAATTCATTTATTTACCGCTTAATCAATTTTCATTCAACAGAAAGCCTTAAAATGTACCTTCAGGAATTCAACGCACTTGCAAAGCCGTCCATGACTGCCAAAACAGACAGCTGCAACATAACACCGCTGGTATATTTTATCCTGAATACGATTTACACGGCAAAAGACGAAGCAGAATTCAACAGAAAAAAGGCCCTGGCCGACGAACTCATACCGCTCTTCCAGAATGCAGGTGCTTCCCTTGATCAGAACACAGTCTTCGGCAGCGCAAAAGAACTTCTGGGACTAAAATAGGAATTAAAAAGTTTTTTCGAGAAGGACGGAATTGCCGGCAGCGCTTAAAAGCTGAATTTTTACGGAAGTGACCTTCAGTTCGATTATGCCGTAAGACTTTCCGTAATCACACTTTGGAATCGAAATAGAGCCCGGATTAAAAAAGATAAATCCGTCTTCTTCTTCAATCAGTGCAACGTGAGTATGACCGCTTACAATTAAAGTTCCCGGAGGAAGCATTTTTTTAAGGTAATCGCGCTCATACAGATGTCCGTGGTGAATAAAGATGCGCCTGCCTTCCGAGAGCACGTTGGAAAACGAATCCATAATCATAAACTCGCTCATCATCTGGTCAACTTCGCTGTCGCAGTTTCCCCGCACGCCGATTATCTGATTTTTGAATTTGTTAAGGATTGAGGATGTGAGTTTTGGATCATAGCCTTCAGGCACGCCGTTTCTCGGACCGTGGTAAAGGTAGTCTCCGCACATAATGATCGAATCAAAATTGCCGGCTGTTTCCAGAACCTTTCCCAGCGGTTCCGGACAGCCGTGTATATCACTGATTACAAGCAGTCTCATTATTTTTTAATCTGTTTGTATTCGTTGTATGCGAGGATAAATGGTCCGACGCCCTTGGCATCATCCTGAACGACAGGTTCGCTCATGTAGTACTCATAGCTTCCGTCGCGGCGGGGATCCTTATCAGGACCAAGACCTGCAACGAGACAGATACCGCCGAGACTCAGGCGTCCGCTGTCAGTATTAAGGTATTTGTCGCAGATTCCTTCAAATGCCTTTACGCCTGCTTCCTGATATTTTTTGTCAGTAAGAATTCCGGTGCGTACACCCTTCAAAAGTGAATAAGCAAAGATTGAAGAACCTGAAGTTTCAAGATAGTTCTTTTCCCGGCCAGCAAAGTTTGGAACCTGATACCACATTCCGCTCTTGTCCTGAAATTTGAGCATGCTGTCACACAGGTCAATAAAGATTGCCTTAAGTTTTTTCCAGTTTTCGCAGTTGCGGTCCGGAGCCTTGTTCAAAGTGTCAAGCAAAGCCATACTGAACCATCCCAGAGAACGCAGCCAGAAGTTTTTGCTCAAGCCTGTAGTTTTGTCAGCCCAGAACATTTTGCGTGATGAGTCATAGCCGTGGTAATAAAGGCCTGTTTTGCTGTCGCGCATGATTTTATTTACGTTGAAGAACTGATTGTAGATGTCGTCAACGTTTTTGTTGTTGTTGAATAATACTTCGTATTCCATGTAGAAAGGCTGTGCCATGTAAAGACCGTCAAGCCATACCTGGTCAGGATAAATTGCCTTGTGCCAGAAGTTTCCTTCTTTTGTGCGCGGCTGCCCCTTTACCTGTTCGTAAAGTTTATCGATTGCCTTTCTGTATTTTTCTTTTTTCGTAAGACGGTACAAGGTAAACAGGTTTTTACCGCCGTTGAGTTCGTCACAGTTCCATGCTTCTTTTTTATAACCGTCGATGGTTCCGTCTTCTGAGATGCGGTAATCTTCGTAATAATCAGCAAATTCAAGATATTTTTTATCGCCGCTTGTAGCATAAATTTCAAGCAAAGCCATAATCATACAGCCGTCAATGTAGTCCCAGCCGGATTTTTTGCCGGCACGTGCCTTTTCGATATTCCAGATCGGGAATTCGGCTGTTGATTTTGTCATCAGATCGTCAATGTATTGTTCGATTACTACTGCTTCCATAATGCGTATAGACCCCCTCGGTCGTTGTATTAAACAAATGATTTTATTATAATATCAAAAATCACAATTCAAGTATAGATAGACAGATACAAGGAAAAATTATCATGGCAGATCCAAAAAGCGTACTCAAAGATTTAATCAGGGACGCAGTACTTCAGATTATTCAGGAAAAAGGCCTGGATGCAGGCGAATTCAACGCAGACAGAATTGTAGTTCAGGACTCACCGGATACAAAACTTGGTGATATCGGTTCTCCAATGTTTGTATTTGCAAAACTTCTGCGCATTGCACCACCGCAGATCGCCCAGGAAGTTGCCGCAAAAATCGGCGACAAGGCAAAATCAATCGGTCAGGTTGTTACAGCAGGTCCTTACGTAAACGTAAAACTGGACAAATCTTCGGCCTCTGCTGACATTTTAAACGCAATTGCAACACAGAAAGAAAACTACGGAACTCTTGGTGCAGACGGCAAGCCTCATCTTGAAGGCCACAAGGTAATGATTGAATTTTCATCGCCTAACACAAACAAGCCTCTCCACCTGGGCCATATGCGTAACGATGCACTTGGCGAATCCATCAGCCGTATCCTTAAAAAGGCAGGTGCAGAAGTTTTCAAGGTTGACCTTATCAACAACCGCGGAATTCATATCTGCAAGAGTATGCTCGCTTACAAACTTTTCCACGAAGCAAAGGGCGAAACTCCCCAGTCACTGGGTATCAAGGGCGACCACTTTGTTGGCCAGTGCTATGTTGAATTTGAACGCTACTACAAGGGCGAAAAGGATAAGCCGGAAACTGCACATCCGGAAGCTCTGGAACAGGCAGAAGAAATGCTCGTTAAGTGGGAAGCCGGAGATCCGGAAGTACGCAAACTCTGGCAGACAATGAACGACTGGACTTTTGAAGGCGTTAAGGAAACTTACGCACGCACAGGGGTAAGCTTTGATAAATTCTATTTTGAAAGCGAAACCTACCTCAAGGGAAAGGATCAGATTCAGAAAGGTGTTGAAAAGGGAGTTTTCTTTAAGGCAGAAGACGGTTCAACACGTGTTGACGTAACGGAAGCTGTAGGAAAGGGAAAGGACGGCGAAGACCATGAAAAGGTTCTCCTCCGCAAGGACGGAACTTCAGTTTATATCACCCAGGACATCGGAACCGCAATTTCGCGCCACGATGACTGGCCGTTCAATGAACTTGTATACGTAGTTGCTTCAGAACAGATTTTCCACTTTAAGGTATTGTTCTACATTCTTAAAAAACTCGGCTTTGACTGGGCAAACAAGCTTTATCACCTGAGCTACGGCCTGGTAAACCTCCCCAACGGACGCATGAAGAGCCGCGAAGGCACTGTTGTTGACGCCGACGATCTTATCGATTCCCTCCACGAAGACGCCCTCAAGGCAATCAAAGAGCGCGGCCGTGAAGAAGATGTGGGAAGCCCTGACGAAGTAGCAGAAAAAGTTGCCCTGGCTGCCCTCCACTACTACCTTCTCCAGGTAAGCCCGGTTAAGGATATGATTTTTAATCCTGAAGAATCATTGAGCTTTAACGGAAACACAGGACCATACATCCAGTACATGGGTGCCCGCATTGCAAGCATCATGCGTAAGGCAGAAGAACAGGGCTTTAAGGCAAGCGACGCAAAAACTGCCGCTCCGCTTCTGACTGCTCCGGAAGAATGGGATTTGATCAGGTGCCTGGGTGAATACGGAAACACAATTAAAAAGTCTGCAGAAAATAAAGATTCTTCTGTAATGACAGGTTATATTTATGAACTTGCAAAACTCTTTGCAAAGTTCTACCAGCAGTGCCCGATTATGAACATCCAAGACGAAGCTTTGCGTTCAGCACGCCTCACTCTGGTTCAGTCTACACTGCAGGTTCTCCGGGAAGCGATGAACCTCGTACTCGTTCCTTATTTGGACCGTATGTAGGATAATTTTTGAGCTGATTATATAACGAATGCAGCCTGCACTGTCATGGAGCGGCTGCGTTCATCAGCGCTTACGGAAGGCGGTAAAAAGGCCGCCTGCCGCCTGAACGAACCAAAAACGTTCTTCCCGTTGTCAAAGGTCGTACAGCATGTACAGTCTTCTGCCACGACAATGTTTTCTTCCCTTACACCCGCATTTTTTAAGACAGAAAGATTTGCTTCGGTAAGGGAAAGCAGGTTCCTGCCGTTTTCTTTTTTTATAGTTTTACTTCCAAAACCAGTTACAAAATACTCAGCACGCTCTTCGTCCACAAAGTAGCATTCCTGGCCGATATGAGGTCCGATTGCAACGCAGATGTTTTCCAGGCTGCAATTGTATTTTGTTACGGCAAGTTCTATTGCCCGCCCGATAATTCCGGTTCCCTTCCATCCTGAGTGAACAACTCCAAAGACAGAGTTATTGCTGTCATAAAAATAAACGGGAACACAGTCGCTTACGGTCACCACAGGCACAAGAACACTGTTAGACGTAATAATTCCGTCGGCTTTGAGATTGAGCGTGTCAGAAGCCTCAGACACGGCTATCACGTCCTTTGAGTGTATTAATTCAAGCGGAACAACCTGATATTTACAGTCACAGATATTTTTTTCTGACGAGCACGAGCCTGTGCAAACAGTTTTCTGGGCTTTACAGATTGAATTGAGCATTTCGTCCCGGCCGGGATTTGTTTCATTCCAGCGGAAGCGCATTGTGCCCGCCTTAAGCAGGGTCATGCCCCAGCGCTTGCCGGATTCAAGTGGTTTTGAATTTTTATAAAATGGAAGGATTATGTAAGTTGAATCAACCGATTTTTGCTGAACTGCATCCTTTACCGAAATGGTGTTTATCATTTTAAAAGGCTCGGAGTGTCAATCGGTTCAAGTTCGCGGATCATGGAATAGCAGGCTGCAAGAGACTCACGGGCGTTTGTCAAATCTTCCTTGAACTTTTCATTGTTCTTTCCGCCGATGCGGTTAAAGTTTGAAAGGGAGTCATAACGGCTATCCTTCTTTTCCAGGAAGATTCCGCTGAAGCACAGTTCAAGGGTGCGGCATGCTTCGCCGAATGAACTCAAAATTGAACGCACATCGCTTTCAACGCCGCGGATGATGGATTCGACCTTGGAGTTTGCCTGAAGTGAACGCAGTTTTTCGTCCTGCTGGAGTTTTGTAAAAATAATTCCGTACTCGCCGCCGGGTGCCATCTGACGGTTAAGGGTTTCAAAGTCAATTGAAACCTGAATCAGGCGGTTAAACGAATCATTGTATTCCGAGCGGTTTTCTTTTTGAATAAAGTCACCTTCAAGCATTATTGTCTTGAGGACAATTTCGTGTGTAGGGAACATTTCCTTCATGTACCAGTTCAAAAAGCCCGCTGTAAGTTCGTAGCGGAATGGAATTCCACCCCAGAGCTGTGACCACGGACGTTCCGGCAAAAGCGGGAAAGAATCAAGGCCAAAATTATGATTAAGGTTTTGTCGTAAAACCTCTTTGCGGCAGTCGTGTGTCCAGGCTTCCCATTTCTGGTCAAAGAGTTTGCGCCAGTTTGCCTTGTAGCGCTGATACCAGTCTTCTCCGCCTGTAAAGTTGTTAGGCATCCACTGGGCGTCCGCATACACGACTCTTCCCACAAGTTTAAGTGGAACTGTGGTGATAAACATTCTCATCATGGAAATCTGTGAACCGGCCTTTTCCATATAGTCCGCAGCCTTTCCTGACGCCTCATCCAGGGAATCCAAAATCTTTCCGCCGGAGTTTTTCCTGTAAAAGAGGAAAAGCGACTCAATGACTTCGTCCGGGATTCTCATGCCGTTGCACAAAACCCTTGCAAAGGTTCCGATTTCACTTTCAATCTGGCTGAAAGCGGCAGAATAATTGTTTTCGATAACTGTAGAAAATACGGATAAAAGTCTCTGAAATGGAAGTTTTGTAAACTGTTTGAGCCATTCAGCAGCACGCACTGCCCCATACATCATGTTACGCTGCCCTTGGGGAATCTGCGTGATAACTTCGTCCATTTTGCGAAGCAGGGACATTCTCTGCTCAGGTTTAGGTCCGTCAGTCAGGGGAATTGAATATGGATCTACTTCTTCATCCATCTGACGCTCAACATCATTCATAACGAGGGAACCTAAAAAAACAAGGTAGCCGCTGTCATCATTTTCTGCAACAGTAATATAAGGGCGGAAAAAGTCAGCGCATTTTTTAAGTTCCATGAGTTTGTCATAGAAAGAAGAAAGCAGGAGGCCGCGCTTATAGTCCATAAGCCCCGGAGAAATTTTATCGATTCGTTTTGCAATCTGACTGATTTTTCTTTCGTTGTATATGGCTTCCATTGTGGTGCTGGCAAGCAAAGCCTTAATCCATAAATAAATCCGATAAAAAATCGACTCTTCCTTGATTTGCTGAGAAAAACTTATACTGTCATCCAGATCATCTTCAATCAGGTCGGAACTCAGGGATTCTGTGATTGATGTTGAAGCCTTCATTTTTTCCAGCATGTCTTTGCGTTCGCCGGAAGAAAGCCCTGAAACAAGCCTGTCAAAGGAATTAGAATCTGCCATATACTATTTAATTTTAGTTTATATAATAATGCTTTGCAAGCAAAAAAAAGCCGCAAGGCCGTCAGACGACTTTGCGGCATTTATCATAATTCAATTATCTGATGTTTTCTACAACGAGCTGGCCCATTTTCTTTGTGCCCACAAGTTTACCGCTAGCCTTGAGTTCTTCAAGATGGCTTCCGGCGATATCACCTGTTCTCCAGCCTGCATCAAGAACTGCGTTAACAGCGTCTTCGATTGCTTTTGCTTCCTTTTCAAGACCAAAGTCGTAGCGGAGGAGCATTGCAGCAGAAAGAATTGTTGCAAGAGGGTTTGCAAGGTCTTTACCTGCGATATCAGGAGCTGAACCGTGAATTGGTTCGTACAGACCAGGACCCTTTCTGTCACCGATTGAAGCAGAAGCGAGCATACCGATTGAACCTGTAATCTGGCTTGCTTCGTCAGAGAGGATATCACCGAACATGTTGCTTGTAGCGATTACGTCAAACTGTTTCGGATTACGAACAAGCTGCATTGAAGCATTGTCGATGTAGAGGTAAGAAAGAGTTACATCAGGGTAATCTTTTTTAACATCTTCAGCAACGCGTCTCCAGAGCTGGCTTGAGTTGAGGATGTTTGCCTTATCAACTACACAAAGTCTCTTCTGGCGTTTCTGAGCGTATTCAAATCCCATGCGTACGATGCGTTCGATTTCAGGGCGTGTATATTTTTCTGTATCCCATGCTGTGTTCTGGTCTTCAGAAGTTCCCCGTTCACCAAAGTAAATACCACCGGTAAGTTCGCGAACGATGAGAATGTTGATTCCGTCACCAACGATTTCATCTTTGAGAGGGCATGCTTCTTTGAGCTGCTTCCACATTACAGCAGGACGAAGGTTAGCAAATACTTTCATTCCGCCGCGAAGGCCAAGGAGAGCTTTTTCAGGACGGATTTCTGAAGGAAGGTTATCCCATTTTGGACCGCCAACTGCACCAAGAAGAACTGAATCAGCATTGAGACAAATGTCGAGCTGATCCTGTGGAAGAGGATGACCAAATTTATCGATTGCGCATCCACCTGCAAGAACATTTTTGTAAGTCCACTTGTGACCGTATTTTGCTCCTACAGCATCCAGAACCTTAACGGCCTCTGCAACAACATCAGGACCGATACCATCACCAGGAATCAAAGCAATTGTTTTTTCCATAATTATATCTCCAAAATTTCAGCAGCGCTGAAGTTATTTAATCCTGTTAAAATATATAACTTTGCGGGCCTTTCTACAAGATGGAGGTGTTTTTTTAGCCGATTGCCTGCTCTAAATCCGCGATTAAGTCGTAAGCGTTTTCAATTCCAACACTCAGGCGGACCAGAGTATCTGTAATTCCACGCTCGTTTCTGAGTTTTTCAGGTACATCCGCGTGAGTCTGAGTCACGGGATACGTAATCAGACTGTCAACTCCGCCAAGGCTTTCTGCAAAGTGAATTATTTTTACATTTTTCAAAACTCTCTTTACAGTGTCAACGGAATCCACATAAAAAGAAATCATACTTCCAAAGCCAGCTGTCTGCCTTAGGGAAAGTTCATAACCTGCACTTTCCTTTATTCCAGGAAAGAGAACTTTTTTGACGCGTTTATTCGACTGGAGGAATTCAACAATTTTAAGGGCGTTCTGACAGTGTTTATCCATACGAACCGATAAAGTTTTAATTCCGCGGGTAAGTAAAAATGAATCAAAGGCGCCCAGTGCCGAGCCGGTCGTTTTGGTAATTATTTCAAGATTTTCCGCAAGTTTTCCGTCATTTGTCGTGACAAAGCCTGCAAGAGTATCATTATGACCACACAAAAATTTTGTTCCGCTCTGAACTACAACGTCTGCACCCAAAGAAAGGGGCTGCTGTAGATACGCAGTTAAAAAAGTATTATCCACGATTAAAAGAGCCCCGATTGAATGGGCAAAATCTGCTGTGGCGCGGATATCCGTAATCTTCATTAAAGGGTTACCAGGAGTTTCAATAAAAATGATTTTTGTTGAATCTGTGGCGGCTTTTTTTACATTATTCAAATCGGAAGTATCAACAAAGGTCGTTTCAAAGCCCAGTTTCTGGCCGATTGTTGTTAAAAATCTCTCGGTGCCGCCGTACAAATCATCCGAGCAGATTACATGTATTTTTTTGTCTTTTGGCTCTTTTAAAATTATTGCATCAAAAAGCGCAGTAATTGCGGCAAGTCCGCAGTTGTAGGCAAAACCGAATTTAGCCTTATCCAGGGCAGCTACAGTTTTTTCAAGATAATCACGGGTCGGATTTTTTAATCTTGAATAATCATATCCTGTAGACTTGCCAAGTTCAGGATGGGCAAAAGTTGCCGACTGATAAATCGGAACACACACTGCTCCTGTATCATCCCTACTCTGATAATCCAAATCACCGCGTACACAAATTGTATCTATTTTTAATGCCTTACAGTCACAAGGCCCCTCATTCTCATTTTTACTCATAAATTCCCCCCTAGATGCAATATTCCCATCCGACAAATTCTCTGTTTTTTTGTACTATATCTTCGAGCGTTATTGAATTCACATAATCGTTGATTACATTATTGAATTCATCCCAGAAGGCATCGTTTCCTACAGAAAGCAAATCCCTGCCGGAAGCGATAGCCTTTGGATTTAAATCCCCTTCCATTGCGCGCAAAATCTGACCTGCCGTATATTTTTCTGGACTGTCAGCAAGTTTGTAGCCACCGTTATTTCCGCGAAGGCCGACAACAAGACCAGCCTTACTCAGGCGGATAAGTATCTGCTCAAGATATTTAACAGATAGGTTATGACGGTGTGACAATAGTTTTAAAGGAACATACTTTTCCGGGTCCTGTTCTGCAAGTTCTGTCATGATTAACAGTGCATACTGTCCTTTTGTTGATATCTTGAGCATGCTGAATCTCCTATAAAACTCCGCGTTAGCGGTCGTGCAGGAGGCACGATATCGCAGTTTTGCCGACGGCAAAATCTGCTTGTGATAAAAAGTACACGGAAGTACTTTTTATCACGCCTCCTATTTTATCTCTGTATAAGTTTTTGTGGCAGGATCGTATGTAAATCCCTTAGGAATTCCAGGAATTGTTACATAACCGCGTTTAATAAAGGCGTCAACATCTGTTGTAGGTTTTAAAAGACCAAGTTCCTTTAATTCGGTTACGGCGTTAACAAAAGTCTGCTTTCCTTTTTCGTAAGAAGGTGTGTAATTCAAAGTTTTTAAGATTTCAACATTGCCTTCTACGGTTCCACTGGTAAAATCGTGTGCAAGCTGAATCTGTGCTGCTTCTTCCGGCACTGTCTGAACAAAAACACTTGCCTTCTGGATGGCACGGATAAATGCCCTTACACCGTCCGGATTATCTTTAAGGAAGTCCTCTGTAACAAAAATCTGACAGCAGTACTCGTCCTTAAACTTTTCGTCAGTTCCCGTATTAAGGATTTCCTTGTAGCCGTATTCCTTCTGGACCTTTGTTGCCATCGGTTCGTGGAGTGCAATCAAATCAACTTCCTTATTCTGAAGTGCAATTCCCATAGCACTCATTTCATAAACTCTAAAGTCAACTTCGCTGTCGGCAAGGCTCACCTTAATTCCGTAATCACCCAGCTTGCGCTTTAAGTTGATTACCGAAGAATCTGTGAGATTCAATACACCGATTTTTTTTCCTTTTAAATCAGCCACGCTGTTTATACCGGAATCCGGTCTTACAAAATATCTTGTACAACCTGTATGAACACCTGTTGCAAATACAATAGGAAGACCGTTTTCCATTGCCTGCAGGTTTGATGCAATAAGTTCAAATCCACCGTGCACCTTTCCAGAACCTACAAGTTCTGCTGTAGTGCCTGAAAAACCAGTCTGATGAAGTGCTTCAACCTTTTGACCGATTGCTTCAAATTCGTCATCAAGAAGCCCTGTCAAAACCGCAATGTGAATTGGAATTGCACACAAACTTCCCGTACGATAACCGATTACAGTAACCTTCGGCTTTTTCTGACATGAAAGAGCCGTAAAAGAAAGAAGCCCTGTCAGTAAAACTGCAAAAATTTTATTCATTTTTTTCATATAAATCTCCTTATAAACTCCGCTCCCACCATAGTGTTTCCTGAATAAAGCTGATAAACTCCACACCGTGCCGTCTGTTATATTGTGTATTCCACTTCTTTGAGCTGGCCGGCAAAATCAAGAATTTCCAGAATCTGTGTGCGGTATTTGAGGAATACATCCTGTTTACGCGCACGGGGATGGCTCAAATCAATCCTGATGATTTTTTCTACCCTGGCAGGGCGTGCAGACATTACAACGATGTAATCGCTTAAATAAACTGCCTCGTCCACGTCGTGGGTAACCATACACATTGTCATGTTGTGTTCTTTTTTGATTCGTAAAATCTCGTCCTGCATGTTCATGCGGGTAAAGGCATCAAGTGCCCCCAGCGGTTCATCCAGGAGAAGAATTTTCGGGTGTCCTACAAGTGCCCTGGCAAGACTTGCCCTCTGGTTCATACCGCCTGAAATCTGATGAGGATAGGCGTTTTCAAACCCCT
>DLYJ01000036.1 GCA_003447785.1 Treponema sp. | reverse complement strand
AAGAAGAAGACTGTTGCTAACAAGAAAAAGGCTGTCTGATAAGGCGGAGGAATTAATTAATGGCTACCGTAAAAAAACGAAAGGAAAAGAAGAGCGTATACGAAGGAAACGTATATATCCAGGCTACGTTCAACAATACTATCGTAACAATTACAGACTTGAACGGAAATGCTCTTTCATGGGCATCTTCTGGCGGACTTGGTTTCCGTGGAGCAAAAAAATCGACTCCATTTGCTGCACAGTCAGTTGCTGAAACAGCTGTACAGAAAGCAGTAAGCTATGGTTTGCGTGAAGTACACGTATTCGTTAAGGGACCAGGAATGGGCCGTGAAAACGCAGTACGCGCTCTTGGATCGCTTGGACTTAAAGTAAAATCAATTTCTGATGTTACTCCAATTCCACACAATGGATGCCGTCCACGCAAGACTCGCCGTATGTAAAATACACAAAATGGATGTATCAGCTACGTCCATTTTTGTTGTTTTACCAAGGTCAGTAAATGTTAGGTTTTCCTGAAACATTTGTTCAGGGAAAAGTATAAAAAAATTAGCTCTTCGTTGAGCGTAAACCTAAAAAAGGAGTTCAGATGGCTCGAAAAAATCTGCTGAAAGGTTTTAAAAAACCAAAAGGCATTACATTTGAACATCTAGAAACAAATCCGAACTACGGAAAATTTACAGCTTATCCGTTTGAACCAGGTTTCGGTACAACAATCGGAAATACTCTCCGCCGTGTACTCCTGTCTTCAATTCAGGGATATGCAGTAACATCTGTAAGGATTACTTCATTTGATGCTGAAGGTGTTCCTCGTGTAATTCAGAGTGAATTTGATTCAATTGCTAATGTTTCTGAGGATACTCTCGAAATACTTAACAGTCTTAAGATGATTCGCTTTAGACTTCCGAATGATGCGGAACAGGACACACTTCTTTTCGAATTTAAAGGACCTGGAACTGTAACAAGTAATGACTTTGCTAAGGAAGGTCAGCTTGAAGTTTTGACAAAAGATGTACCGGTATTCACAATGATGGCTGGTGCAAATCTTACAATTGAAATTCAGGTAGATCTTGGTAGAGGTTATGTTCCTGCCGAAGTAAACAGTGGTTATATTGAAGTTGTTGGAACTATTCCAATGGACGCAATCTTCTCACCTGTACGCAAGGTAAAATATGCTATTGAACCTTGTCGTGTTGGCGAAAGAAATGACTACGACAAACTCGTACTCGAAGTTTGGACAGATGGAACTATTGCTCCGGATGATGCACTCGCAGAAGCTGCAAAGATTGCAAAAGATCACTTCTCAATCTTTGTTAACTTTAACGACAATGATGTATCTAGCGCAGATGATGGAGATGAAGGTGATGAACGTATTCGTGCATTGCTCAATACTCCTGTTGAAGAACTTGAACTTTCAGTTCGCTCTTCAAACTGCCTTAAGAACGCCAATATCCGTACTATCGGGGAATTGACTAAAAAGACAGAAGATGACATTGCCAAAACAAGAAACTTCGGTAAGAAATCTCTTACTGAAATTAAAGAAAAGCTCCTTGAATGGGGACTTACTCTTGGTATGACAGATTACAGTCATCTCAAAAATGTAAATTTAGCAAATCCAAAGCAAAAGGAAGAATCCAATGAATCATAGAACTGGTTTTAATCCACTTTCGCGTACAACTGCACATCGCCGTGCAATGTCACGTAACATGGTAACTTCACTTTTCAGATTTGAACGCATTACAACTACCAGCTCAAAAGCTAAGGAAGTTCGTAAAGCTGCTGAAAAATTGATTACACGCAGCAAGGTCGATACAGTACATAACCGCCGTATTGCTGCAAAGTACATTCAGGATGAAAAAATCTTGAATAAGCTTTTCACAGAACTCGGACCACGCATGAAAGAACGCAAGGGTGGTTACACTCGCATTCTTAAGATTGGTTTCCGTCAGGGTGATGCAGCTGACATGGTAATTCTTGAATTGGTTGACTACAAGCTTCCAACTGAAGAATCTAAAGAAAAACCTGCTGCAAAGGCAAAGAAAGCAGAACCAAAGGCTGAAGCAAAAGAAGCAAAATCTGAAGCTAAAAAGCCGGCAGCTAAAAAAGCACCTGCAAAAAAAGCAGCTGCTCCAAAAGCTAAGTCTGCAAAAGCAGCTCCTGCTGCTGAAGAAGCAAAATAAGGAGTATTGTTATGTCTAAAGCACATCGCGGAACTGGTATCCGTAACGAAGCAAATCACGGAAGAGGAAAATGTCCTCGCTGTGGTAAAGAAAACATTAAAGTTCTTTACGAAAAAGAAATTGATGGCGCTCAGGTAAAAGTATGCAAATACTGTAACGCTGCCCTCAAAAATGTTGCTAGAGTTGAAGCAAGAAAAGCAAAGCCTGCTGTAGAAGCAGCTCCTGCTGGCGATGAAGCTCCTGCAGAAGAAGCACAGGCATAAAGTAGTTTAACTGTGTTTGAGCCGTCCTTCATGGCAAGGACGGCATTATTTTTTTAAATCAGCTTTTCACCAAGAGAAGCGATTTCTGTAATTGCATTGGAAATCTGGACTGCACCTTCTGATGCACCCTGCAGCTGTGTAGAAATCGATGTTGAAGAACTAACCTGATCGTTGATTGACTGCTTGATGTTGTCTGCAAGTTCAGCGATTTTCTGCATTGCAGAATAGGTTTTGTTGATAATTTCTTCTGTCTGTTTTGTGTTGTCTGATGTCTGTTCAACGAGTTCCTGGATGGACTTGGTTGAATTTACAGTCTGGGCTGCAAGAGACTTAACTTCTTTTGCAACTACACTGAATCCACGACCTGCGTCACCGGCGTGAGCAGCTTCGATTGCCGCATTGAGGGAAAGAACGTTTGTGGTTTCCGCAATGTCGTTAATCATGTGAATTGAGTTTTTAATCTGAACTGTGCTTTCAACAAGCTGTCCGATGGCCTCATTTGCTTCTGAAATCAATTTGTTTGCTGAATCAATTGTGTCAGTAACTGTTACGATGTTGCCCGAAATATTTTTGATATTGGCTGCAACGTCACCCATTGATTTTGAAATTCCATTGATATTTGTTGAAATTCCTTCAGACTGATTTGATACAAGATCGGCCTTTTCTGTCATTGTGTGCATTGTTCTTTCCAGCCTTACACGGCTTTTGTTGCGTTCTTCAAGAAGAAGTGCGCTGTACAATGAACATGAAATCTGGTCGCGGAGAGTCATAAAGGTTGTTCCGATTTCGGCCTTGGATTCAAATACGATGTAACCGAGATACTGGTCCTGGTAGTGCAGGGATTCAACTTCAAAAAGTTCACCTTCGCCGCTGCCCATTATCTGGTCAGGCACGATATCCTTTGTCCTGAATACCATTCCTTCGTCCGGCAGAGCAACCCTTGTTCCGCCGCGTACAGCAAGAAGCAATGTACTCTTTTCCGGAATCAGATGATTTTCTTCGGTATATTTGCAGTCATTATACAAAACTACATAACAGCCTGAAATCTGCAGTTTAGGAAGAGACTTTTCAATCAGATTCATCAGTTCTTCTTTGTCCGAACATGAAAGAATCTGCGTGCTGATATTTCTCAGGTTGGCTTCATTCCGTGCTTCCAGGAGAACGGTCTGCTTCTGGGTACGGCAATCAACTTCGTTAATCAGAATTCGGGCCTGCTGGAAAAGATTATCTGCTTTTTTGTAGAAGACTGGGTGAGCCTGCAGAGCCGGAAGAGTGTAGGCACGGCAGACAGAAATTATGTCCTGCCATACAGAGAATTCTTTTGAAATCGGAATAAACTTGTTCAGACCCCGTGATAATTCCTCCATGAAAACCGGTTTTGATTTTGGATCAAGTGAATCCTGAACAAGGGCTCCGATAAAGCGGATTGTAAATGTATCAAAGAATTCATGAATCTGTGGAAGTGAATAACGGTTATGGTCCACAACATTCAATATGATAAGTTTGAGTTTGTCTTTCCATGTGGCCGAATTGAATAATTCAATTATTTCGGTCTCTGACATTGAACCTGTACTCTTTTTTCTGAAGAATCCGTGACTGTCTTCATCTTTTGCACCGATATTCAGGAAGGCTTTTTTTACGGAAACTGATGTACAGCCGCATGACTCGCCAAGAACAAGTCTGGTCTGGTAGCGGAATACTTCAGGAACTTCCTGGTGGTTCATCAGGGCAGTTAAAGTTTCGTAGCCCTTTGTACCCAGGCCGTAAAACGGCATTTCTACAGTTGTGATTGGCGGATTGCTCCATGCGGCATCGTTTGTACCGTTAAAGCCGCAGACCGCGATATCGTGGGGAACCGAATATCCCTTTGAAATAAGTTCTTCTTCGGCACCGATTGCAACGTTGTCACCGACTGCAACTACAGCCTGGATATCCTTTCCGATTACCAGGCCTTTGTTAATCCATGCGTTAATTGCCTTGGCTCCGTCGCTCAAAGCCCATCCTCCGCACGGTGAAATAAGGTCGTTGTTTACAGGAATTCTATGTTTTGCAAGACTTTCAAGATAGCCTTCGTAGCGTTCTTTGGCGTATACGTGGGCTTCCGGTCCGCGGATAAATGCGATTTTTGTAAAATGGTGAACATCAATCAGGTGGTCCATCATTTCCATAATTCCGGTCTTACAGTCTGTGACAATAAGCGGGTGTCCCGGAAGACGGAAAGTCATACAGATAAGAGGTGTTTTCTGATATTTTTTGTAGTACTCAGTTGTTGCAGGGTCAGCATCACTGGATGCCCAGGAAATAATTCCTGAAACAGAATTATCATCGATGAGATGATAGATAATTGAACCTTGTCCCTTATTTAAAACAGGTCCTCTGAAGGTGAATAAAGGTCGACCATCTTTTAAACAACCATTCTTAATTCCGCGCCACATGTTGCTGCCGGTTGCGTCTACAAGAGATCTGGTTAAAAAAGCAATAGTATTCTTATTCATATTTATCTCGCTTTAGCTATTTTAAAAATTACTCTCTACTATTATCGGTAATTATACTATGGCTTTAACAAGTTGTGTTAAAAATTCGTTATAAATTTTGAACTATCATAAGGCGGATTCTATTTTTTGACCTTTACTAAATGAGTAAAAGTAATTAGATTTAAAGTACAAGAAACTCAAAAAACTTTGAGACATTTTTTTCTAAAAGTATGGAGGAAAAAAAATGAAAAAAATTGTTGGAGCTTTGTCTTTGGCAATGGCTGGTCTTCTGGTTCTTGGATGTTCAGGAAAATCAGAAGATGTAATTAAAGTTGGTTCTATCGGACCTTTGTCTGGTCCAGTAGCTGTTTACGGTGTTGAATGCAAGAACGGTATCGAACTTGCTGTTGAAGAAATCAACGCTGCCGGCGGTGTAAACGGCAAAATGCTCAAGATTGTAGCTGAAGATGATGAAGGAAATCCTGAAAAATCAGTAAGCGCATATAAAAAACTGACTACAAAAGATGGAATCAAACTCGTAATTGGTTCTTTGACTTCCGGCTGTACACAGGCTATCACACAGCTTGCACAGGCTCAGAAAGTTCTTCAGATTGCTCCTGCTGCTACAGCACCTGCAATTACAGATGCCGGAAACTTCATTTTCCGCACATGTTTCATTGACCCGTTCCAGGGAACTGTAGGAGGAAAATTCTCTTACGAAACTCTCGGTTCACGCAAAGCTGCCGTTCTTTATGACATTGGTAACGACTACTCTGTTGGCTTGACAGACAACTTCGTTGCTACATTCGAAGCTTTGGGCGGTAAAATCGTTGCAAAAGAATCTTATGCTACAGGCGATAAAGACTTTAACGCTCAGCTCACAAAGATTAAGAACGCTAATCCTGATGTTGTATACCTTCCGGATTACTACGGAACAGTTGCTTTGATCGCTAAACAGCTCCGTGCTCAGGGAATCAATACACCAATCGTTGGTGCTGACGGATGGGACGGTATGAACAACGACAACGCAGGTGACGAAGTTCTCAATGGTTTCTACTCTAACCACTATGCTACAGACTCAACAGAAGGTGCTGTTCAGAAGTTTGTTGAAGCTTTCCAGGCTAAATACAACAAAGTTCCTAACGCATTTGCTGCTCTCGGATACGACTCAGTTTACATGCTCAAAGACGCTATTGCCGCTGCAGGAAGCGCTGACAGCGAAGCTGTTCGTGACGCATTGGAAAAGACTGACGGTGATTATGTAACAGGTCACCTTACATTCGATGACAAACGCAACCCTATTAAATCAGCTGTAATGCTCGAAGTTATCCGCAAAGACGGTGCTTTGACAACTGCTTACAAAACTACAGTACAGCCGTAAGTTTTATTGCAGGGTTGTTGCAAGAATAAAAGGGCTTTGATCGGGGACTCTGAATTCAGTGTATCCTGACAGGCCCTTAACTCACAAAGGCGTGGGTTTCCTCAATAGGGAAATCCACGCCTTTTTTTGTAAAAAAGAAACGGCAAGTTTTTATGGTTTGACTTTACCTTGTTTTTAATTCCTTGTAAAATAAAAAGGAAAAACAGAAAAAAGTCGGAGGACGATTTGAACTCGCTTTATATGTTCTTCCAGCAGCTTATCAACGGGCTGTCCCTTGGAAGTATCTACGCTTTAATCGCGCTTGGCTATACGATGGTTTACGGTATAGTTAAGCTTATTAACTTTGCCCACGGTGATGTAATGATGGTGGGCGCATACGCAGGTTATTTTGTTTTGTGTGCACTTGGAACTACTCCTTTTGGAATGGTCTGTGCATTTGTGGCCGCAATGGTAATGTGTGCCCTTTTAAGTCTCGTAATTGAACGTCTCGCATACAGACCTTTGCGTAACGCGCCCCGTTTAAATTCCTTAATCACTGCAATTGCCGTTGAACTTATCCTGCAGAACCTGATGCGTGTTCTCCCGTTTGTTGGTCCGGACCCTCGTCAGTTTCCCACAATGGCAACAAAGAACTTTTCTTTGTCTTTTGTTTCAATTTCGAACATTCAGCTGATTGTAATCGTTTTGAGTGCCGTTCTGATGGTCCTTCTGAATTACATCGTAAACTATACAAAAACCGGTAAGGCAATGCGCGCCGTAAGTTATGACCTTGGTGCCGCAAGTCTTATGGGTATCAGCGTAAACAGAACAATCGCAATAACTTTCGTTATCGGTTCAGTTCTGGCGGGTGCGGGCGGTGTTTTGTACGCTACAGCCTATCCGCAGATTGACCCGGTTATGGGTTATATTCCCGGTCTCAAGGCATTCGTTGCAGCCGTTCTGGGTGGTATCGGTTCAATTCCAGGAGCAATGCTCGGCGGTATCATCCTGGGTATCGCAGAAACAATGACCAAGGCTTACATTTCGTCACAGTATGCGGACGCTATTTCTTACTGTATTTTGATTATAATTCTTCTTGTAAAACCAAGCGGAATCCTGGGCAAGAAAACCCACGTTAAGGTTTGATGGGAGGGCATGTAAAATGATGAAGAATAAAATTATCCGTAACATGGCCATTCCCGGAGTTCTTGCTCTTCTGGCCATAATTGTTCCAACAATTTTGATTAAGGCAGGCGCCATCAACGCTTACACCGCCCAGATTCTTACACTGGGCGGAATCAATGCACTCATGGCTCTTTCGGTAAACATGATTTGCGGTATCACAGGTCAGCTCAGTCTCGGACAGGCCGGCTTTGAAGCTCTGGGTGCATATTCAGTTATTATTTTGACTCAGAATCTTGGAATTCCACTTCCTGTATCAATTATAATTGCGGCCCTGATTGCAGCTTTCTTTGGATTTTTAATCGGCTTTCCGACACTCAAGCTGGAAGGCGACTATCTTGCAATCGTAACACTTGCCTTCGGCGAAATCATCCGTGTAGTTCTCGTAAACTTAAAGGGAATTACAGGCGGCCCGAACGGCAAGCAGTTCCCTTCAGTGTTTACAACAAACCTTGAATGGGGCCCGACCCTTTCTTATTTTGTAATCATCGGTTCCCTTGTGGCAGTAATTGTTCTGGTTTTGAACTTTATTCATTCAACTTACGGACGGGCAATCCTTGCTGTCCGTGAAGATGAAATTGCCGCAAACTCAAACGGTATCAGCGTATTTAAGTACAAAATGGTTGGCTTTGTAATCGCTTCCCTGATTGCAGGTTTTGCCGGCGCACTTTACGCTCCGTTCATCGGCTTTATTAAACCGGACCTTGCAAGCTTTAATAATTCAATCAACGATTTGATTTTCGTTGTTCTGGGTGGTATGGGCTCTGTAACCGGTTCAATTCTTGCAGCCTTTGTTTTGACTTATCTCCAGGAATTCCTGCGATTCCTCCAGAACTACAGACTTTTGATTTATCCGGTAATTTTGATTCTTGTAATGCTTTTCCGTCCGCAGGGACTCATGGGAATGCGCGAAGTTTCATTTGTAAAAATCTGGGACGGACTTCCGGGATTCTGCAGAAAACTTTGTTCAAAAATCAAAAAGGAAAAGGTTTAAGGGGAGGCTGTGATGAGCGATAAAAAAATTATTTTGCAGGCCTCTGACATTTCAATTGTTTTTGGTGGATTAAAGGCCGTAAGCGAATTTAATATTGAATTGCATGAAGGCGAACTTGTTGGCCTTATCGGACCGAACGGTGCCGGAAAGACAACTGTATTCAACATGTTGAGCGGAGTTTACACACCCACCAGCGGTCAGATTACTTTCTGGGACAAAAAGGGCAAGGTTCACCTGGTTAATAAAAAAACACCTGCCGATTTGAATAAAATCGGTATTGCCAGAACTTTCCAGAACATCAGGCTTTTTGGGAACCTGACAGTTGCTGATAACGTTCGGATTGCGCTTCACTCAAGCCGTCACTGCAACCAGCTTGATGTTTTGTTCCGCACTCCCCGTTACCGTCGTGACGAAGCATGGATGAGCCTCAGAGTTCATAACCTTCTTAAACTGTTTAAGATTGCAGAAAAAGAAAATGAACTTGCTTCAAACCTGCCTTATGGTGAACAGCGCAAACTTGAGATTTGCCGCGCCCTTGCTGCAAATCCCACACTTCTTCTGCTGGACGAACCTGCAGCCGGCATGAACCCTCAGGAAACTAAGGAACTGATGGAACTCATCGCCTTTATCCGCAATGAATTCAATCTTACTATTTTGCTGATTGAACATGATATGAAGCTTGTAATGGGCATTTGTGAACGGCTTTACGTTTTGAACTATGGTCGTGTTCTTGCAAGCGGAGTTCCGGAAGAAATCAAGACAAATCCGGAAGTTATCAAAGCTTACCTCGGTTCTGAAGCCGAAAGCCTTGCGTAATGGGAGATGGCAGAATGGCAAATAAGATGCTTGAAGTAAAAGATTTAATCGTAAATTACGGGGCAATCAGAGCCCTCAAAGGAATAAGTTTTGATGTTGAACAGGGCGAAATTATCAGTCTTATCGGTTCAAATGGTGCCGGTAAAACAACAACCCTTCATTCAATTTCAAACCTTATCAAAAAACAGAACGGTAGCGTCGTTTTTGACGGAGAAAACATTACTTCACTTGCTCCGGAACAGATTGTACGCCGCGGTCTGATTCAGGTTCCGGAAGGAAGACGAATCTTTGCAAACCTTACTGTAAAGGAAAACCTCGAAATGGGCGCTTTTACAAGAAAGGATCGTGCAGCAATCAAAAATGATATGGAACATGTTTTTGAACTTTTTCCACGTCTCAAGGAACGTATCCGTCAGATCAGCGGTACTTTGAGCGGTGGTGAACAGCAGATGCTTGCTATGGGCCGGGGTCTTATGGCACAGCCAAAACTTCTCCTCCTGGATGAACCGAGTATGGGTCTTGCCCCGATTCTCGTAGACGAAATTTTTGACATTATCAAAAAAATCAACGCAGACGGAACTACAATTCTTCTTGTTGAACAGAATGCGTTCAAGGCGATGAGTATTGCAAACCGTGTTTATATTCTTGAAACAGGAAGCATCGCATCAAGCGGAAAGGCAGCGGATATGATTAATGATCCTGCCGTAAAAG
>DLYJ01000007.1 GCA_003447785.1 Treponema sp. | reverse complement strand
GATTGCACACACCGGCTTGCAGAAAAATGCAGGCCGGTTTTTTTGTTCAATCTATGGGCTGTGCCGGGTTTTGGGATTCAATGAGATAAATAATTATTTGTAGAAACAATAGCGGATGAAAGTAGCGGCGAAGATATCATAAATTATAAAAACAGATAAAAAATATAAATTATAAAACAAATCGTTGACGAAAATAAAAAACACATGCTATACTTACTACAGTGAGATTCATAAAGGTGTGAACAGCAAAACATCTTTCAATTTTTTACATAATGCCCGAGATGCTGACAGCGGAGCAACCGGCGTCAGGAATGTCACCTTGCGGAATTTCACTCTGTTTATAAAGGCGCTTACAGCAATTATTGCCTAACTGGCCATCATGTTTGTGACAGGAATTGGTTCTACGTTCTGCGGAGCGTAATGCGAAACGCGCCTTGTTGAAAGTGCGGGCGGCTTATCTCCCGCACTTTTGTGTCTCCGGATTCTTATGGACCTGTCATATCATAATCCGACTCAGTCAGTAAGTGAGTTAAGCCCTGATGAACGTTGGGAAAGATATTATGAATTTGGATGGCATGATGAATAAACAAGGTTAAGAATTACATTTCGTATGCGGACTGAATAAGGTGGGAGGGTGGTTACATGAGAACACAGTTTGAAAAGAGTAAAGTTACTTTTATCACGAGACAGGATGGGACCAAAGTTTTTTATGCTTTCATCGACAAGATCGACTATCGTTTTTCCGATTTGCCTCTGTGGGCACAAGCGCTTCCTGACAGCGCTCTGCTGGTTATTAATCCGGAGATGAAAGACGGTCAGGTGGTCTTACCGGACAACATTTGGACGAAGAAGGAAATCTATTCTGATCTGTTTTGGGACAGCTTTCATGAAATGGGCAGAGAGGATTAATCCAACGAATTGATGGTGTTGCGCAGGCAGGCTGATGGAGAATGAGTATCTTCATTAGTATACCTGCAGGTTTTCTTGTTGCCGGCATGTCGGCAGGCGCACCTGTAGCATGGGGTTTGGCACTGGTGCTGACTATAGCCTCAATCTATATAACAAAACGTGAACATGAGAAAAGGCTGAAAAAAGAAAACCGCTAAGAGAAGGGTTGTTTATATTTCTTAAGGAAAAAGCATTTGAATACTCCTGTTAAGAAAAAATGTTATAATGTTGCTAAATGACCTGAAGAATGGGACGTGGTGAACGGTTATGGGTGTAAACTTTATTCTTGGTGATATTACAACGCTGCAGGTGGATGCAGTTGTTAATGTGATTAACTATAAACTGAAAGATGGCGGTTTTGTAAACAGTGCTATTCATAGGGCGGCGGGTCCTGAATTGGAAGGGGATTGCGATGTGCCGGAATGCTGCCCCGTTGGAGATGCTAGGCTGACACTCGGGTTCAACCTGCCCGCCAGATATATTATCCATACAGTGGCTCCTTTGTGGCGTGACGGCGCTGAACGTGAGGATACATGGATGGCTGCCTGCTATCAACGTTCTTTGGAAATGGCAGCAAAGTACAATTGCCGGACAGTTGCGATTCCAGTATTTTGTAACGGGAATCCCGACTTTCCATTCGGCAAAGCGCTCCAAATCGCCTATGATACATGCCGGTATTGCATCACAGAAAAAAATATTACGATAGATATCATCCTTGTACTTTATGTTTGGGATTTGCGCTATAACGAACAGGCTGAAAGGGCTGCCGCAATGTTCAACATGGTGGCAGAGTATGTAAAAACGCATCATCGGCTTGAAGAGGAAAAAAAAGGAATGCTTCGGCTTGCAGAAGGCGCGAAACCTTATTTCCCGAAAGAAGCCCAATATCCCCGGGAAATTATGATGCCTGGGGGCGCAACGCTGACTGTTTTTCCGCAAGGTGCCAACGTACAGTACTCAGTGCGCACCGTATTGCCTAAGGAAAAGGAACTGCCGGACAAGAAAGAATTTGTTCCCGAAGACCCCTTTACAAAGAAGTTATTGCGTTACATGGATGCAAAAAATATGACGGCGCCTATGCTATACAACGATGCAGGTTATGACCGGAAACTGTTTTCCAAAATCCAGAGCGATCCGGAGTATCATCCCAGAAAGTATACGGTGGTGCGTTTTGCCCTGGCGCTTCAATTGAACCTAGAGGAAACGGAAGACTTGTTGAACGCTGCGGGTTTTGCCCTGTCGCGAAGTATGATAGTTGATCTTGTAATTGAATATTGCATTACGAATAATATGCGTTCCGTATGGGAAGTAAATAATATTTTAGAAAGTTGGGGACTAGAGACCATATAAATGTCGCCATGATGGCGACCATGAGTCTAAAAAATATAGTATAATAAAAATGTACGGAAACATTTTCTTTAGCTTGCACGATCACAGAACCAGTACCACTTTAACAGCTGGTATCTGTCGAAAGCAGGCCATTAGTGGTAATGGCCGATGGGCGGGCGGAGCCATCGTAAAGAATATTCCAAATAATGCTTTAGCATATACGTTCGGCAATGCAACGCTACTACTTTTGTTTGTATTGTCAAGAAGCATGTCATAAGTAGCGGTGACAGGTAAGCGTGCGGGCTTACCATAAAGCATTAAAAACAGTGGTTTCCCCATTATGACGAGTAAGCGTAGGCATAATGGAGGTAGCGTCGGAAGAATCGTAACCTTCGCCGACAGCAAAAACCATTGTCAACTTGTCTTATCGGTGTGCGCTTTGGGGGACGGGTCCAGCTTTTTGCCGCCACCTCGATTTTGAGCCGGTTCGTTGCTGGTAACGGACGATAGGGATGCGCTCCTGTCATAAGACATTACTCAATAGAACCTGTGCGTGCGTACGCCACCGAATTTTCGGTCTGCGTGCGGTACACGGCAGGTTCTATTTATTTCAATAGCATATGTTAACGGGTTTACTGATCAGTATAAAAATGTCGCCATGATGGCGACCACGAATATAAATAAATGTGCTATAGTAATAATGCAAGTAAGGACAGGTATTACGACGATTAGGGCGTGCCCGCTTCAAATAATTCTAATGTCAGTACTGCTTGCGGGACATCGGACGGTCGGATTCGCCTCTCGCTAAGCGTTTTCTGAAGCCCGGCGTACCTTCTCGAAACACGAGCTGCGCCGGATTTGCATTCGGTATGATACTTGTTGATTTTGAAAACATTTAGGGAGGGATTCAGTTGAAAAAGTTATTTATGGCATTGATCACTGTTATTCTGGTCGGCTTTTCTGCAGCAGGGCTTGCGGCAAGGCCTGACACCTGCGCACTGCTGATTGCAGATGCAGACATGAAAACAGAGGACTTTATGAACAAAGTCAGTGACTGTTTAAAAGAAAACCGAAATGTTGTATTTGGCACAAATATACAAACGAAATATCAGGAGTACTGGTTTGAAAAAGGTGAACTTGAAGAAGGCAAGGTAACGCCGCAGGTATTGTTTGAGTTCAGAAAATTTAGCGGATATGACAAGTGCCTGTATCTCATTACGGAAAAAACAATAGAAAAGACCAAACAGCCGAGACTGTTTGGGTCTTATGAAAAAACCAGGGCTTCCGTCAACATCAAAGGCTTTTTGGTTGGGCAAGATTCCAATGGTGCAGATAAAATTTTGACTATGATCAATGTAACGCAAAATGCAGATTCTGATACCAGCGATTTACGTGCTAAGCGAGCTGCATTTGAAAAAGCGATGAAAGAATTGATGCAAAAGTTTAATAATTATCTGCGGAGTGGAAA
>DLYJ01000109.1 GCA_003447785.1 Treponema sp. | reverse complement strand
GAGTAGTCGAGACCCATGAGTTTCTGATTGCCGAAGCGTTTGCGGAGTTCTGCAAACTGAGCGTCTGTAAGATCGTTCAATGATTTAACACCCAGTTCTTCGAGAGTTGGTGTTTCAACCTTTGCAGAAAGGATTGCCCAGTATGCAACGAGGTTTGTGTCAGCACCTGAGTGTGGCTGAACGTAAGCATAGTCTGCACCAAAAAGTTCTTCGGCTTCGTGTGCGGCAGTATTTTCTACAGCGTCTACGTTAACACAGCCGCCATAGTAGCGGTGTTCAGGATAACCTTCTGCGTATTTATCTGTAAGGAGGTTGCCCATGGCAGCCTGAACGGCAAGTGAACAGTAGTTTTCTGAAGCGATAAGTTTCAAGTGACTGCGCTGATTCTGGATTTCGTTTACAATATCAGCAGCAATTGAAGGATTTACGCTTGCAACCTGCTGAAGATTTGCAACATAAGCACACATTGCGGCAGTTGGTTTGCCACCGCATGAATTAAGATAATTTTCCAATGGTGTAGACATGATTTTCTCCACAAAAATAATGATGATTTATTTTAGCGAAAATGGCATTCAGTGTCGAGAAGTGCATTAAAAACGGTATATTCATTTTTTTTACGGGAACAGCGTGTTATAATTGAATTTGTGTCGGGTGCAAAACTAAAACATCTAAAACTATTTTTTCTCCGCAATACTGAATTTGGCCTCTACCTGATGGGCTTTTTCGGTCACGCTTTTTTTACGCCCTTTTTCAGGCATTACGGTTTTAGGACCCTGTTTGTATACAACTTTGTAATGGCCCTGATTTATGGAATTTTCCTCCTGCTCTACTCGACAAAGTACCGTAACTTTTTCATAACCTTTTCCTGCATGGAAGTCCTGTTGAATTCAATGGTGATAACGACTGTGACCGGCGCTGACTTTGGAACAGCCCTCTTTTCCGTCTGCATCGTCCCTTCGCTCTTCTTCTTTTCCCACACCAGTAAAGATTCACACAAATACTATATTTTTCTGTCTATTGCCGCGGCAATCTGTACCCTGCTTGTAATCCTGCAGCAGTTTGCGCGGCCGGACAGTTTTATCAAGAATTACCTTACGGCGGTAACAGTCTATAAAAGCCTGTACAGGTTTCACACAATCCTTTCTACGGTTTCCACCTCGTTTTTTATCATCTGTCTGTGTGCGGTAACCCGCATCAAGCTCAAGCGCTCGTCCTACAAAACAAGGCGCCGCGAGCAGGAACTGTACAATATGGCAAACCATGACCAGCTGACCGGCCTCATGAACCGCCGCCGCATCCTGTACTTTTTTGAAGAATTTGAACGTCAGAAAAACGAAAAGGGAATCGATTATTCAATCTGTATTTTTGACATTGACGATTTTAAAGCCGTAAACGACACTTACGGCCACTACGCCGGCGATATCGTGCTCAAAAAGGTAACGTCTCTAGTACAGACACTTATGCCTGCAAACTCACATATTGCCCGCTGGGGCGGCGAAGAATTCCTGATTATTTTTAACGGGGCAAGTCCCCAGGTTTATTACGACCTTGAAAACATGCGCCTTGCAGTTCAAAAAGAAACAATTAATTTTGAAGGAAAGGAAATCAAAATCACCCTCACATTCGGGCTGAGTTCATCAAGGGCTGCAATTAACTATGATAGGGTAATCACCGACGCGGACACAATGCTGATGTACGGCAAACAGCACGGAAAGAATCAGGTCTGTGTTTCAAAAAAATTTTAATTTTAAAAGGAGGAAGATATGCGGAAAATGAATCTGAAGCGAAAAATATTTTCTCCACGCAACAAAACCCTTCCGGTTTTTCTCTTTTCAGTTTTGTGCCGGATTGTATGGGCTCCCTTTCTGTTTATGCTTCCTCACGACACCTTTCTGCCCCTTGCAGTAAGCAATGTATGCGTTGCCTTTTCGGACGCGCTTCTGTGCATTTTTTATTCAAAATTATCACGCATCAAAAGCCTTACAATTTTTACGCTCACCCTTGTATTCTTCTGCTGCTATGAAGCGTACTCCACAAAGCTTGTCTGCGGAATGGAATATGTAATCTGCGCAGACATGTCGGCAATTTTCCTTTTTACAACGAGAAACAGGGTTTCAAAAAAATATTATCTTGTGATGATAGGACTTCTTGCATGTGCCCTTTCCTATCTGATTTATGTTAAACTTTCAAGTCCGGCCCTTTTAACATATTACATTCCGGTAAACCGCCGTCTCACACTTGTAAGCCAGATCTTTTACATGGCAGCGTCACTGGTATTCCTGCTCTACGCAAGCATCAGGACTGACGACATGCTCCGTAAGTTTTCCGAAAAACGGAACTTTCTCCACGAACAGCTTGAATACCTGGCCAAGCACGACCCGCTGACCGGTCTTATGGACAGAAGGCGTACCCTGGACATTTTTGCCGAAGTGGCCGCCCACAAAAAAATTGACGGCACCGAATACGCAATCTGCATCTTTGACATCGACGACTTTAAAAAGGTGAATGATACCTGGGGCCACGGAGCAGGGGACTTTATCCTTCAGTCGTTTACCCGCGCCATCTGGGATCTGCTTCCTAATCCGATAAAAATCGGGCGCTGGGGCGGCGAAGAGTTTGTAATCATATTTCCGGCCATCGACAACAACACAATTTACCTTCTCGAAGACGTACGCAGGCAGATAGTTAAACACCCTGTAGTTTATGAAGGAAACACAATTCCCATTACCGCTACCTTTGGAATAAGTTCTTCAAGAAATGCAGAGTCTCCCATGGAAGTTTTAAACGATGCGGACGCAATGCTTTTGACCGGCAAAAACTCAGGCAAAAACCGTATTGTAGTTTCCGAAAACTTTTAATCCGTCTCCTCCCCCCATCGGTTCAATAACACTGCGGACGAACCGGACGGATGAGCCCCGGACGGGCGGCTGTCTTCCGGGCAGACAGCTCACTTGAGAATACGGTTCAAAA
>DLYJ01000165.1 GCA_003447785.1 Treponema sp. | reverse complement strand
CTTCAATTGATTTTCCGAAGTTACTTTCAAATACAGCTTTTTTGTTTTCTGGGCAGGTGTTTTCTTCAAAAAGAGCGGAAGAAGGAATTCCGAGGGCGAGTGCTATTTTATCCACCATTTCAGGTTGAGGCCAAGAATCTCTGTTTTCAATTTGATTTATATAAGCGATACTTTTTCCGACTGCATAAGAAAGTTTTTCTTGAGAAATTCCCTTTTGGTTTCTGTAATACTTGAGATTGTTTACAAAAGTCTCTCTGATTGAATTCATTCCTTAAGAATGTCAAGTTGTGAAATATTAAATTACACAAAAATAATAAAAATATATGCAAAAAAATTTGCTTATTTTGATTTTATACTGTATAATTGCATTATAAAACTAAGTCTTTGATAATAAATATCAAGATTTAGGATATTTTACTGTATACAATTAAAACTAAGGAGAATTGTATGAAAAAAATTATTATTACATTAGTAGTTGTGGCAGCTATGGGAGTGACTGAGGCAATCGCTTGCTCACATACATGGGATGGTAGCGATTGTGATGATTGCAAAAAGTCGAGTTGGTGTGACAGAAATGTAAAGCCTGCACTTGAAACAGCCGGTACTGTGACAGGAGCCGCACTAGGCGGTGTAGCAGCCACTGCCGCTGCATCTACAGGCGCAGGAGCTGTTGTTTCTGGTGGATTAATCGCTGGCGGAGCGGCGGGTGGAAATTATGTTGGGCGAGCACTTGGTGAATATTTTTGTGATAAAGATGAGAAATGATTGCAAATTAAAGCAGTGTCTACGTGAATATAGTTGCAAGCGTTTTATTAACAGATATTGCCGTATAAATTTTTAGATTGCACGTCATTTTGCTTTCTGTTATTATGCAAGGGATTGTAGGGGCGGCGTAGCCGTTGCTTAGAGAGCGCAGCGAACGACGCAATGCAGCGGTAGCGTAACCCCGAAAAGCCCGACCGCCGCTTGTCGGCGGTTGCGCCCAGCTGTTCTTTTTTTCCTTTTCCTCATCTCTAATTCCTAAATTTCCATTTTTATGTTACACTAGCCTCATGGAATTACCAGAAATCATGCAGCAGCAGGTTTTTGCAGTTGCGGGCGATACACTCAATCCTGAGAAATATGCTTACAAAATCAAACAGGGGCTTTTGGAGCACGGATATACGGTTCATGCCGTTGGTAAGGAGCTTGCCAGTTTTAATGATATTCCTGACGAGATTGACATCATTGACCTTTGCATAAACCCGGTGAAAGGTCTGGCTCTCATCAAGGAATGTAAAAAGTCCTTTAAGTGCATCGTGATTCAGCCGGGTGCAGAGAGTGAGGAGCTTCTTTCTTATCTCAACGAGAAAAATCTTCCGTATATCGAAGGCTGCGTGCTTGTTGGGTTGAGTCTGTATGCCAGGGATAAGGTGAAAAATGACAAATAATCAGCTTCACATTCTTAAAAATCAGCTGAGGAATTTCTGATGGCGTATGGTGATAATCTGATTTCCGCTGAGGAAATGATAATGACCGCATTCACGAACATTGAGCGTGCGGAAGTCGAAAAAAACAACAAGCTTCTCAAAACCTGGCGGGTTACTCTGGAGTCAATCCGTTCGAACGCAAAGAACGGAGAGAATCTTGGCGTAAATCTTTATTCACATTCCCGGATTATTGATTTGAAAAACGGAATTCTTCTTGTTGAGGCTGATCACCCTGCCTGGATTCAGACTTTGCGCATTTATCAAAAGTATATTATCACAGGACTTAAACGGGGCGTTCCTGATGTAAAAATTTCGTCTCTGGCATTTCGTCTTCGAGGTACAAATGTCGAGCTTCATTCCCAGATAAACGAAGAAAAAATTCGTTCGGAAATGGAAGAAAGAATTCAAAAAGAAGAAAAAGTAATTCAGGAATTTGATGAAAAAAATCGGACGGTTTCTAGCGATTCCGTAAAAAATGAAGAAAAATCTTCTCCAAATAAAGAAATTCCCGAAAATTTGAAGAAAATTCTTGACAGACTAAAGACAGATATATTGACCGACAATAAGTAAATTTGTTAAACTATTTGCCACTACCAAATTTTTGCGAGGATAGAGGAAGTTCTTGCAAAATTGCTCAAATTTTTTATCAAAATTTAGGGTTATCCCCAACAGAATAAGGAGAATGTTCTATGAAACGAACATACCAGCCAAGTAAAGTTAAAAGAAACAGAAAATTTGGATTCCGCGCTCGCATGGCAACTCGCGGTGGTCGCATGGTTCTCGCTCGCCGAAGAGCAAAGGGCCGCAAGAAGCTCTCAGTTTGTGACGAGCACAAAAAATACTAATTAACTTGTCGTGCTGTTAATTCAGCATCTCATGTAATGGAGCAGGTTTTATGAAGTCAGCAGGTTTTACGCGCGAAGAGCATATCAAAAAGCCTAGTGATTTCAAAAATCTGTTCAAAAACGGGAAAAGGGCAAGCACAGCGGGAGCAAAACTTTTCTATCTCCCGAACGGCTTGGATTTCAACCGCATCGGCTTTCCCCTTCCCCGCGGTTTTGGCAATGCAGTTCAACGCAATCAGGCCAAACGATTCAGTCGCGAAACCTATCGTAATTTAAAAGCACACCTGAACACCGGATATGATATACTTTTTTTGGTATACCCCCCTTCCGAGAAAGACTCGTTCAGCACGCGGTGTGTTCAATTTCGTACATTGTGTGAAAAAGCTGGTCTAGTCAAAAAATGAAGAAGATTTTCGTATTCATTTTAACTTTCCCGATTCGCTTTTACCGAAAGTTCATCTCCCCGCTCAAAGCTCCTTGCTGCAGGTTTTATCCTTCATGCTCGGCCTATGCTTTGGAAGCCTTGCAAAAACATGGCCCTGTCAAAGGAATGTACCTTTCAACAAAACGGATTATAAAATGCTCCCCTTTTCACCCTGGCGGATACGATCCGGTTCCGTAAAATTTTAACAGCGAAAATTACTGCCATTAATTGGCATTAGGATGTTTAAAAATGGAAAAAAACACTGTATGGGCTATCGGCCTTTCTACTGTTGTTTTGGTCGGTTTTTTTGCGGCGCAGACTTTCCTCTTCCCGCCCCAGAAAAATCAGGCTCAAAACGAAGAGCAGAAAACTGAAGCCGCTTCAAGCGAAAATCCTGAGAACGCATCTGAGGTGCAGAATCAGGCTCTTGGTTCGGATTCTGCTGGTTCTACGGAATCTGAAAGTATCGTTGTTTCGTCAGACAAATCTGCAGCTGGTGAATCTTCTGAAAATCTTACTGAAGAGAAATTCACAATCACTACAAACAAAGTTGCCGTTACATTTACTAACCGTGGCGGTGATATTATTAGCTACGAGCTTATAGAAAAAGATGACCGTGGCACCCTCAAAAACCGTGATGCTGACACAGGTAAAGGTGTCGAGCTTATTGAAAATCTTTCAGACAAAAACCGTGCATTTGGTCTTTCCCTTGGCGGAGCTAACCGCCCAATCATCAATGACATTTTCACAGCAAAAAAACTTGATGACTATTCAATCGGATTCTTCAAAAAGTTCACCTCAAAAAATGCGGACGGAACCACAAGTGAATTCACTCTTGTAAAAAAATATACTTTCAAGCCGAACG
>DLYJ01000188.1 GCA_003447785.1 Treponema sp. | reverse complement strand
CCCTGTGCTGTATCATACTTCAAAAGGTGTGCGAGCATTGTTGGGCTTGTAAGATCGTTGATAGCAACAACTTCATATCCCTTAGCGCCAAACATCTGGCGGAATGCCAAACGACCAATACGGCCAAAACCATTAATAGCAACTTTTACTGCCATAATCTATCTCCTATAAAAAATTAGATTCAAATTATATTAATTCTAAAATAGCGGATTTTTGACAAATAGTCTACAAAATTTTATTCAAATAGACCCGCAATTTGTTCTTTATAAAGTTCTTCAATCTTGTAGCGCATCATTTCCTGCTTTGCACTCAGTTCAACACCAACTTCAAAAGATTTTGGTACAAGAACGAATTTATAAATTCGTTCACAAATACGGAATCCGTTATTTGTACTGATTTTTTCATTCAGGATTGAAGCAAACAGACTGTCGATTTCAGGTGTCTTGAGCAGCGACGGATAATCCATATAGGCAAGATTGTTCTGTTCAGCATAAGCCTTAACGGCATCTTCGTTAGGAACAATGAGTGCGCCCAGGTATTTTTTATCCTGACCGGTTACCATTACAGATTCAATGAATTCGCTTCCGAGAAGTTCGGCTTCGATTACTGAAGGTTCAATATTTTCGCCGCCCAGCAATACGATTGTATCCTTTGCACGGCCTGTAATTTTAATTTCACCGTCGTAAGTCATAAGACCAAGGTCACCAGTGTTGAACCAGCCGTCCTTATCGATTACTTTCTCTGTCAAATCAGGACGCTTGTAATAGCCCTTCATTACCTGAGGCGAGCGGAGAATAATCAGGCCCTGCTTTCCCGGAGGAAGCGGATCCATGCTTTTGATAACTCCGTGCTCTTCTGCAACAATGCGCAAATCCATTGTAGGGAACAGAATTCCCACAACGCCCGGTCGGGGATGAGTCCAGTCCCGGAAAGAAATTACAGGCGCAGTTTCGCTCATGCCGTAGCCTTCAAGAAGGTTTAGGCCGATTGCTCGGTAAAAGTCGTCAGTTGCTTTCTGGAGGGCGCCGCCGCCTGAAACGGCGATGGAAATACGGCCGCCAAACTTGGCACGAATTTTCCTGAATACAAGAATGTCTCCAAGTTTGTGCCATGGCCACAGTACAAGCCACGGAATAAGTCCAACACAGAAATCCAGCGGTCGGCAGCGTTTTTTAATCTGGGTTGCGTTTCCGTAAACCAGGTCTTTCATTCTGGCATATTTTGCGCCTACGCTGATAAAGAAATTGAATAATGTAAGTGTGATTCCGCCGGTCTTACGCATAGCGCGGTTTACACCGTTTGCAAGACCTTCCCAGAGACGCGGTACACCGCAGATCCACTGAGGGCGGATTACTGCCATGTCAGGAAGAAGTACAGGGGCAACCGGTTTTGAATAAGCAAGACCGCAGCTCATTGTGGGAGCCAGATACTGAATCAGGCGTTCAAAACTGTGCCATACCGGAAGAATACTCATCCAGATATCACCTACTTTACATGGTACAAAGTTATGAATTACTGAAAGCTGGCTCATGTAGTTTCTGTGTGTGAGCATTACGCCTTTCGGAGTTCCTGTTGTTCCGGAAGTAAAAATCATTGTGGCAATATCATCGCCTTCAATTGAATCCATTGAGTCTTCAATTTCTTTTGTCTTGCCGGCAACATCCGTATTCAGGATTTCGTGGCCTTTATCCAGCAGCTTGTCAAAGTAGTAAAGTGTAATTCCAGCGTCTTTGATGGCTTTTTCTACGACCTCTTCTGCCTTATCAAAGAGAATTACATTTTTTAAGAGCGGAACTTCTTCTGCTTTTTCAAGGATTTTTTTAATCTGGCGGCCATTTTCAAAAATACCGTATTTACAGTCTGCAAAACTTGTAATGAATCGGATTTCTGTTCCCATTGAATCACAGCCGCGGGGAACATCGCATGCTCCAAGGCTCAGAATGGCAAAGTCACTGATTAACCATTCACGGCGGTTATCAGAAATAAAGGCTACATTGTCACCTTTTTGAATTCCAATTGACTTTAATGCAAGAGCATAGTCAATAACCTTTGAATACACTTCCGCATACGAATATTCCTGGAATTTGCCTTCACTGTTTTTTGAATACTGAAGAATTAAATCAGGAACTTCTTTTGCTCTTGTCTTTAAAAGCAGCGGAAGGTTTTTTGGCAGCGTTCTTGTAGTGAATTTCACTTTTTTAGTCCCCTTCAAAAGCCCCCGCAGCAAATGCGATTTTTTATCGCCGGGAGCCCTTTATTTGCGGCTTTCCTTTTCGGATGCCTTTCTATTTAAATATCCGGAATCAACAAGGTACTGACGGCGTGTCATTACCAGAGAAATCAATTCCTGATACATATTGTAATCTACTTCCAGTGCAATAGGAAAGATAAAAAATTCTGTTTCGTCGCAATATCGTTCAATAAATTTTTCGTCGGTAACAAATCCCAGCGAAATCATATTACTGATTCGATCTGCGCATTTTAAGATTTTGGCTTTCTGACTGCCGTCGACAAGGATGCGGCGGAGAAACTGGCTTTTCTGTTCACCTTCCCGTTTGGTAACTTCAAGTACAAGGTCTAGAACTTGTTGACCTTCAAAATCCGTGTTGATGATTATGTCCTGGTCAAAACCGGGGATATCTTCTACCACGTCGTGAATTACGCTTGCCTTCAGCAAAGTTGAATCAATATATCCGTAGTCAATCAAAATGGCCATTGTATCCATCTGGTGACGGAACATATTGCCGCCGGCGTGGCGTTCTTTTCCGATAAGATTTGTTGCAATCTGCATATATGGAGCAAGTATAATTTTCTGAAGCTGCTGAAGATGTTCAGCATCCATTTTAAGAGGCTTGTCTACTTTCATATCAAACTGTCTGCCCATATACGCCCCCGCCTTATTTTAATGTTTCGATATAGCCTGTAAGTTTTTCGATACGGCGTTTGATTGCCGCAAGGTTATCACGTTCTGCCTGAACCACTTCTGCAGGAGCAAACTGAGCAAACTTTCCGGCAAGCTTACCTTCGAGTTTTTCAGCGTCCTTCTTTTCTTTTTCAAGATCCTTTGTAAAGTGGAGCATCAGGGTATTTGTATCCAGGTTTTCATCCATGAGAATGAATGCTTCGTAACCTGTTCCTACAGTTCCGATTGATTTTGCAGGTTTAGCGTCTACAAATTCAATATTTGCAAGTCCCGCAAGCAGCTGAATCATTTCAATCTTTTCGCGGCAAACTTCTGCATCACTGCCCTTTTCAATCAAAAGTGCAACGTTAATCTTGAATGCAGGGTCAATGCCGCACTCGTTGCGCAGTCCGCGGATGTTTCTGATCAAATCCTGCAGGGTATCAAATCTGCGGGTAATCTTTTCATCATCCCGGGCAGCATCATATTCAGGATATGGTGCAGTGATAAGCATGTCTTTGTAAAGGCTGTTTGAAAGCACTTTCTGAGCGCCTGCCTTTCTGCGGTTTTCGATAATTTCTGAAAGAGGAAGCTTTCCGTAGATTTCTTCCGTTACGAACGGAATGAACGGATGAAGCAGTCTCAGGGATTCTTCCAGAACGTTGAGCAATACGCTTACCTGACGGTCTTTTTCGTGGTCGTCACCGTGTTTGAAGGAAAGTTTTGTAGCTTCAACATACCAGTCACAGAATTTATTCCAGAAGAACTCGTATACGGCACTTGCGGCATCGTTGTAACGGTATCCGTCAAGGGCGGCACGTGCGTCGCGGGCTGCGTGATTCAATTCTGTGTAAATCCAGCGGTCAAGTTCTGTCAGTTCATCATCCTTTACAGGAATCAGGTTGCGGTCTTCAAGATTACCGAGGATGTATCGGCTTGCATTCCATACTTTGTTACAGAACTTGGATCCCATCTTGAATGAGTCGTTGTCAATCAGAATATCCTGGCCCTGTGCACACAGGAATGAAAGTGTAAATTTAAGGGCATCGGCTCCGTACTGTTCAATAATTTCCAGCGGGTCAAGACCGTTTCCGAGAGATTTACTCATCTTGCGGCCCTGCTTGTCGCGAACCAGTCCGTGGATATAAATATCGTGGAACGGAGACTTGCCTGTAAATTCAAGGCCGGCCATAATCATGCGGCTAACCCAGAAGAAGATGATATCGTAAGCAGTTACGAGAGCTGTTGTCGGATAGAAGTTTGCAAGGTCTTCAGTTTTTTCCGGCCAGCCCAGGGTACTGAACGGCCAGAGCCATGAAGAGAACCATGTATCAAGAACATCAGGGTCCTGTTTTAACTGGTCTGCACCTGAGCCGCACTTTGGACAGCATGTCGGGTCTTCGCGGCTTACGATTGTTTCGCCGCATTTCTGGCAGTACCATGCAGGAATTCTGTGTCCCCACCAGATCTGGCGGCTGATACACCAGTCACGGATGTTTTCCATCCAGTGTGTGTATGTGTTTTCCCACTTGCGGGGATAGAATACGATTTCTCCGTCGCGCCATGCCTTGAGGGCTTTTTCGGCCAGCGGCTTCATTTTTACGAACCACTGATATGACAGATATGGTTCAACAACGGTCTTACAGCGGTAACAGTGGCCTACTGAGTGGGTCATTTTTTCTTCGCCCTTAAAAAGACC
>DLYJ01000089.1:2572-7405 GCA_003447785.1 Treponema sp. | reverse complement strand
GGTGTGCTGCAAGATATAACGGTTTTAGTGAAGAAATGGTACTTTCTGGTAAAGCTGATAATATCTTAACGAATTCAAAATGTCAGAGAGCGAATAACAAGGAAAAAGGTGCCCTTGACTTAAGATGTGATGGTGGTGGTTTTGGAAGCCCTTTCTGGGGAACGACTTTTGCGCCGAAAGTTTTGTCTGGTCAGGCATTGATAAAGCCACAGGATTTTCTGGAACCGGTTTCATTTTATGAATGTTGTGCAATCAATAATTACGGCGATGGATTTACAAGACGCTCTGCGCCAAATCCTGTTTATATCGAAAATTCTTATTCGGTAGGAAATGGCCTGAATAGTTACAGATTGAACTGCAGCAAAGATGTGACTGCAAAATTCTTAAATTATGGAATAAAACTGAAAAATACTGTAAAAAATTCTTTCCAAAGAAGCAGTTCTTTTGGAAATGACTTTGATAAAGGCTCTGGAACAGCAGAAATTGATGATTCCAAAATAAGTATAAAAACTACAAATAAAACACCGGAAGAAATAATGAAAGAACTGCAGATTTCTTTTCCTTTCAGGTCTGCTGTGAACGAATATATAGCTAAACGGGGACTATCCTAGAAGTATGGGGCGCCCCTTTTACATAGCTCCTACGGGAGTCGAAGAGTTCGACTCGGAAATAAAATAAAAAACCTCTGAGAAAAATCTCAGAGGTTTTAGTAGCTCCTACGGGAGTCGAACCCGTCTCTCCGCCTTGAGAGGGCGATGAACTAAACCGATATTCGAAGGAGCCGGATAAAAAAAAGGCTGACCCGAAAGTCAGCTTTTTAGTTCCCCAAGGAGGATTCGAACCCCCACAATCAGAACCAGAATCTGAGGTGCTACCATTACACAATCGGGGAATGCAATGTACGAATGATAATATAGAAAAACTAAAATTGTGTCAATAAAAAAACATTATAAAATCAACAAAAAAACTAATTTGTATTAATATTTTTTATGTAAGGAGGCCCCCTTCCTGCACGGGTTGAATTTACTCAAGTTTAAGGCCTTTTTTGCCGATAACGTATCTGGATTATTGTTTGTCCGGGAGAAAGCTTACAGCAGTGATAAATAGAAATTCAAAATTCCTAAGTTTCATAATATTCTCGCTTTGCAGCTTTTTTGCTTTTGGCCAGGCCGATTTAAACATCATCGGAAAGGCTGATTCTCCCGTGTACACTGTTTCCTGGAGCCCGGATGGTTCCCTCTTTGCAACCAGCGGCGACAACTTTGTTCTTTTATGGTACGCAGATACAAACACCACAAAAACATTTTATGTTGAACACGGTGTTCCTGTAGTTTCTTCACGATTCAGCAATGACAGCAAATGGTTTTTGTCTGTGGGAGCTGACAGTTCAATTATCGTAAGAAGTCTTGATAATCAGACCGCGCCAACAAAAATCAGCAGCAACACCGACCAGCAGATTAAGGACGCCGCCTTTATGACTGACAACGGTTTTTCTGTGGCAGTTCCTGTTGACGGACGCAACTTAACCTGCTTTTTCCGCCTGATGGCAAGTCAGGAATTTGTTCAGCGCAAAATTACCGAAGTTTTTTCTACGATTTATTCGATTGATGTAAACAAAAGCGGAACCCGCATCCTCCTGGGAACGGTCGACGGCAAGGCAATTGTTCTTGACGCAACTACCGGCGAACTGGTTCAGGAATTGCCGCGTTTTGCAGATTCAAAAATCAAACCGAGATTCAGCCCGGACGGCCGCAAATTCATTGCCGCAACTGACGCCGCAAACCTTGTAATTTCCTACACAAATACAATCGGAAGCAAAATCATCCGCGATGGCGATATGTTTGCAAACGCAGTTGCCTGGAGCCCGGATTCATCAAAAATTGCCTGTGCAACAAAGGCTGGCTCGGTAAAAATCTTTGACGCAGAAACCTGTAAAAACGAAGACGCTTTCTTCCTTGTTGACGGAAATGACGAAGTTGTAAGCCTCACATACAGCCCTGACGGTGAATTCCTTCTTGCCGGAACCAGAAAAGGTTATATCTACCGCTGGTCTTTGACCGGAAAGGTGTTTGACCCTCAGGCACACAAGTATGTAGACAAAAACTCTCCTCAGGCACAGGCTGCCATGCAGAACCCGGGAGAAGTGCCTGATGTGGGCGAATTGATTTCGGCAATCAAGGGTGCAGTTGAGGCGGCTGGAGGCTCTCAGGCTTCCGGTGCAGACAGCGGAAGTGGAGCAGGCGCAGGCGGAAGCGGAGGAGGCCAGTCTCAGAAAAACGGACGGGACAAGGCAACAAAACTCGATGACAGCCGCTACGATTCACTTTACAAATACGGACACTCAATTATCATTGATTTTGGTGCAAGTACGCCGCCTTCTCCTTATGACCTTGAACTTTCTCTTGCCGCCGGCTATCTGAATTACAATGTTATCAGACCGTTCTACTTCGGCGCCTTTTTGAAGCCTTCATTTGCATTTCCCATCGGAAGCTTTCCCTACGAATACACTTTAAACGGTGCCACATTGTCTTCGCCTAAACTTGTAGCATTAAAAATCTACGCTCCCCTGGGCTTTGTAATTTATCCTTTCTATGATGATGTTGAAGTATTTGGTGATCTTGCTGCCGGACTTTCCATCAGTAAACTCTGGAACGTCAAGTTTGGTGCAAACTCAGTTGCCAGCAAAGCATATTACTCATTTTATGGCGCAGTCCGCGTAGGCGCCGGTTGGCGTTTTATGCGGTTCAGCGTAGCCGGTGAATACGACACTGTCTTTGGTTTTACATTCTGCGGAACTGCAGGCTTTAATATCAAAATTCACGATTAAACCCGGTTGAATTAATTCTTTTTTCATTTATTAATCTTTCTTGCCAAAACGCTTTTAAATTCGTACAATCTTGCCGTTATGCAAAAAATCAAGGCGTTTATTTTTGACATGGATGGAATTCTCCTGGACACTGAAAGCGTATGCCGCCTGTGCTGGCAGAGGGCAGCGGATCAACTTGGCCTTTCTGGCGGGGACGAGATTTACCGGAAATGTGTGGGATGCAATAACAACGACATGAACGTTATGATTCAGGATTATTTTTCCACTCAGCGCACTGATTTTAACCTTGATGAATTCAATAAACTAGCCCATGACCTTTTTTATGTCATTGAAAAGGAAGACGGCCTTAAAAAAATGAAGGGCGTTGATTTTTGTCTTGATTACCTTAAAAAACAGGGCTTTATTCTTGCTGTTGCTTCTTCTACGAGAAGGGTAAACGTTCTGCGTCAGATTGCAGATGCAGGAATATATGATTACTTTAAAACCTTTACCTGCGGCGATGAGGTAGTTCATTCAAAACCGGACGGAGAAATCTATCTCAAGGCCTGCGCCTCTCTGGGCTTAAAACCTGAAGAGTGTGCGGCCATCGAAGACTCTCCCAACGGAGTAAAATCTGCTGTGGCGGCAGGGCTTAAGTGCATTATGGTGCCGGATCAGATTCAGCCGGATGAATATATCAAATCCATTGCATATAAAATTCTGCCCTCGCTTGAGGACATTAACTCAATTGTTTATAATGGTGAACTGAATTAAAGAGGAATTATTATGGCTATCGACCTGAAAAAAATGCGCAATATCGGAATTATGGCTCACATTGATGCCGGAAAAACTACTACTACAGAACGCATTCTTTTTTACACGGGAAAAATCCACCGCATCGGCGAAATCGATGACGGTGCTGCAACAATGGACTTTATGAAGCAGGAACAGGAGCGCGGAATTACCATCGCTTCTGCCGCAATTACTACCGACTGGAAAGGTACAACAATCAACATTATCGACACTCCGGGCCACGTAGACTTTACTGCAGAAGTTGAACGCTCACTGCGTGTCCTCGACGGTGCGGTTGCAGTTTTATGTGCGGTTGACGGAGTTCAGCCTCAGACAGAAACTGTCTGGAGACAGGCTGATGAATTCAATGTTCCCCGCATTGTTTTTGTAAATAAAATGGACCGTATCGGAGCAGACTTCTTTTATTCAATCAATGACGTAAAGGAAAAATTCGGCGCCGAAACCGTTGCCTGCCAGATTCCAATCGGTCAGGGCGAAAAATTTGAAGGTCTCATCGATCTTCTTACAATGAAAGAAATACGCTGGAACGAGGAAGATGAGGGCGAAACCTTTACCGAATCCGACGTTGCACCACAGCGCGCAGAAGAAGCCAAAAAATGGCGCGACAAGCTCATTGATACTGTTGCTTCAAACGACGATGACCTTGGAATGATTTATCTTGAAGGCGGCGAAATTACAAACGACATGATTAAAGCCGCCCTGAGAAAATGTACGATTAACCGCACCCTGGTTCCATGTTTTCTGGGCTCGGCACGCCGTAACAAGGGCGTTCAGCCGCTCATTGACGCTGTAATCGATTATCTTCCATGTCCGCTGGATGTTCCGCCTGCAAAGGGCCTTCACATCAAAAAAGACAGGGAAGAACAGGTTGAAATTCCATGCGATGCCGCTAAAATGCCTCTCGGCCTTGTATTTAAAATCCAGCAGGACCGGGAAATGGGAACACTCTGCTTTGTACGCGTTTATTCCGGAAAGTTTACTGCAGGAAGCCAGTGTCTCAATGTAGGTAAGAAAAAACGGGAACGAATCAACCGCATTCTCCGCGTAAATGCAAACCATATGGAACAGATGGACAGTGTAAGCGCAGGTGACATTGCAGTTTTTGTCGGCCTCAAACTTGCCGCAACCGGCGACACTCTCGGAAGCGAAGGAATGCCTGTACTTCTTGAATCGCCTAAGTTCCCGGAACCTGTAATTTCTGTGGCAATTGAACC
>DLYJ01000089.1:0-2449 GCA_003447785.1 Treponema sp. | reverse complement strand
GACCCGACCTTTACAAGCCACGAAGACGTAGAAACAGGCCAGCTCATTATCAGCGGTATGGGTGAACTTCACCTGGATGTTCTTGTAACACGCATGAAGGATGACTTTGGTGTCAAGGCAAATGTGGGTGCTCCTCAGGTAACATACCGCGAGTCTGTAAGCGCAAGTGCAGAAGTTACTTCTCAGTGGAGCAAACTACTTGCCGGAAAAGAAAACTCAGCCGGCATCACCCTTGAACTTAAACGCAATGAACAGGGCGTTGGAAACACATATTCATGCGAAGTTCATAATGCAGAAATTCCTGAAGAAATTTACGAAGCCGTAAAGAACGGAATTGAAAATTCATTTGCTTCCGGAATTAAATACGGTTATCCTTGTGCCGATTTGTCTGTTATTATCAAAAAACTGGATTATAATGAAATTAACGGAACTGCATTTGCATTTACTGCGTGCGCAGCCCAGGCATTTGATGAGGCTGCCGAAAAAGCAGGTCCGCAGATTCTTGAACCGGTAATGAACGTTGACATTACATGCCCGGTTGAATTTGTGGGAGATGCAATCAGTCAGATTACACAGCGCGGCGGTATGATCAGCGGTCAGGACAGCAAGGCCAGCGGTGAAATTGTTCACTGTACGGCTCCGATGGCAAAAATGTTCGGCTTCTCTACAAACCTGCGCTCTGTAACACAGGGGAGAGCAAGTTTCAGCATGGAATTTTCTCATTTTCAGCTTAAGCAGGGTGGTTTAGATAACTTGGGATATTAATGGGTTGGTATATAGCTTTTTTTGCAATTGAATTACTTGTATTAGCTGCATCATTTATAAGACATCAACTTCACAAAAAGCAAATAGACAAGAGTCTGTCTTTGACATGGATTTTTTGTCTTTCAATACTGGCCTTAACACTTTTATCCTTTATTCCGCTTAAGTCAGGTGCGCAGAATTCAATTCTCTATCATATTATTTTTTACTCCTACGGCTTAGTCTGCATATTGGGCAATGCAATCCTGCTCATATGTGCCGGATACCTGCTGCGGGTAATTAAAATGCGCACTAAAATGACCGGTCACGCCTTTATCTTTTTCTGGATATTCATGGGCTTTGACGCGCTGATTTTCCTGACCACAGGCTTTACAGACTACGCATACACCGGAACCTTGATTTCCTGGTCGGACGCCATTAATTCACCACTGTATTTTTACCGCGTAGCAGGCCCGTGGATGACTTATCATCTGTACTTCAGCCTTCTGCTTGCACTTTTGATTTTTATCTCGATGATTTTAAAATGCGTATCAATGCCCATTGTTTACGCAGGAAAGTACATCACCATCGGATCTTACTTTCTTATAATTTCCCTGTTGAACATTGCGCTCAACTTCTTTTCAATCTTCAGAATAAATTATCAGGCGCCGGTAATTTTTATGGCTCTGATTCCGCTGCTTCTGTATTGTCAGCTTTATCATTACAAGCCCGTTCTCCTTGTTGCCAGCATGCGTAAAATGGTTTTTGACAAGCTCGGTTCGCCGGTTGTGCTTTTTGATAACGAAGATTATCTTGCCGACTACAACAGCAGCGCGGCAGAACTTTTTGTACTTGAAAAACCGCTCTTAAATCATCTTACCCTGACTGACTTTTTAAAGCGTTCTGTGGGAAACCAGATGCGCGAGCGTTCAACATCTACGGTTGAAGAAGTAAATATCCTCACTCCCGCAGGGCAGGAACTTGTCTATAAACTTGATTATTCTAAATTGAATGATAAAAACGGCCGGGATTATGGAACCCTTCTGATGTTCCATGATATTTCTGAATTCAAAAAGCTGTATAATTCAATGGAGCGCACTGCCATGACAGACCTTCTGACAGGTTTGTCCAGCCGTGTTCACCTGCAGAAAAAGATTACGGAAATCAATCTTTACAGAAAGTACCCGTACACAGCCGTTGTGTGTTCCATCAGCGGTATCAATCTGATTACGGAAGGTTTTGGTGAAGACGCCGGAAAGGCCGCAACAATGCACGTTGCAGACCTTTTGCGAAGCCAGCTTAGGGCAAGTGATTTTGCGGCCTATGATGACGGAAATATGATTGTCCTTATGCCTGACACGGGTTCGTCAGACGCCGAAGCCGTATTCAACCGTATCAGCCGCATCCTTAAACATGACAGGGCCTTTAACTTTTCACTTTCCTTTGTGTTTGGTGTTGCAAGCCGCGCAAGCCGTGACGCAGACATGCAGCTTACTGTAAGCCAGGCTCAGGCCGACATGCTTAAAAACAAAATGCGGGTGGATGCGGAAGTTCACAAGTCGATTATCGACTCGCTGCGTGAAGCACTTCGTCTTTCTGCATTTGAAACTGAACAGCATTCACTTCGCGTACAGAGTCTGTGCGTTAAAATTGCCGAAAAACTCAAGCTTCCTGAGACTGAAATCAATAATCTGGAAAAACTGGCTTT
>DLYJ01000048.1 GCA_003447785.1 Treponema sp. | reverse complement strand
TTCCCACGAGTTACAGACATAAATTAAATTCCATACACTCTTTTTCAAAGTAGTTGTGTCGTTTGAACTTGAATCTCCTGAACCAAAAGAGATTGCTGCTCCTTCTTCAAAAGTTTTAACGACGAATGGTGTTTTTCCACTCGTTACAGTACCGAAAATTTCGCTTGTGTTAGTTGCGTTAGGGTTTCCGCAAAGAATAACATTAAGGCCTTTTTTGAGTGTAACTGTAGATTTCGCATTTGTTGAAGTTGAACCTAAAACAACATCTTTGTCAGCTGTGGCGTAATAACAGTAAACATCGACATCTTTTGCGGTTCCTGTTTCAGAATCTGAGTTGAAACTAAATGTTTTCATACACCATTTATTTGTTGGTCCGAGAAGTTCCTCGGCAACATCATCACAGCCTGTGAACATTACACCTGCAAGAAGTACTGCCAGACATGTCATAAATCCAAAAAGTTTTTTCATAAATAAATCTCCTTTAAAGCCTCGGCGGCAGCCGCGCGCCATGGAGGGCGCAAAACGCAATTGCATTCTAAAGCCCCGGCGGCAACCGTTTTTATTAAACTTATTCAATTATAGAGCGCAAAATAGGGGAATTCAAGAAGGATTTTTGCCTGTACAAAAAATTATTTTCTCACAGCGCTCTCGGTGCCCGGACTTATTGAATTCTCAGGCGAGCGCAGGTTCAACTTTGTTCTTGTTTATAAGGCTCTTTTTTACTATAATGGATTATTCTAAAATCGCTTAATAAAATGAGGTTTTTATGCTAACGTTAAAATTCGGTGGTACATCAATGGGCTCTGCCCGACGAATTCTTGATTCTGTAGAAATTATGACTGAACGCGCTAAAAGTGGTCGTATCAGTGTTGTAGTTTCTGCCGTTGCAGGGGTTTCAAACAGTCTTCAGGCCGCAATCGACGGCTGTGTGGAAGGAAAACAGCCTTCTGTCTTTATTGATTCCATCCGAAAAACCCACGCCGACATCTGTGCCGAACTCCACTCTGTGGTTAAGGGCTTTGACGCTGCAAAGGTAATGCAGTCACTTCAGGGAGAATTTGAAGAACTTGAACGTCTCCTCGCAGGTGTTACCTCATTTGGCGAGTGTCCAAAATCAATTCACTGCCGCATCATGGGAAAGGGTGAACTTTTATGCGTTCCTATCGTAAATGCGGTTCTTCTTGCTAAAAAACAGCGCGTTCTCCTCCTGGACAGCCGCAAATTCATTTTTACAACCGGCGACCAGAAAGAAGGCGATCCTGATTACCCGCGCACTGCCGCTGCCCTTGCAAGCTACCGTGACGGTGCAGAACCTGACCAGGCTCAGATTCTTCTCTTCCCGGGCTTTGTATGCTCATGGATTAAAAACAGCGAAAGCCAGCCTGTAATGGGTCTCATGGGACGCAACGGTTCAGATTTCAGTGCCGCAATCATCGGTTCTGCCCTTGGTTCGGAAAAGGTTGAATTCTGGACTGATGTTGACGGAATCTATACTGCTGACCCGCGCATCGTTCCTGACGCAATCCTCGTAGAAGACATGACTTACGAAGAAGCAATGGAACTTTCATTCTTCGGTTCAAAAGTTCTGCATCCGAAAACCCTCGCTCCTCTTGCCGCAAAAGGCATTGAAGCATGGAGCCTCAACAGCCAGAATCCGAAAGCCCGCGGAACCCGCATCGGTAAAGGTCCTTTTGCCTCGGAAAAAAATGTCGGACCTGTCCGCGGCATTTCCTGCCTTAAAAACATTGCCCTTATTTCAGTAAGCGGTTCGGGAATGAAAGGCAAAACCGGTATGGCAAGCCGCGTATTTTCAACTGTAAGCCGCGCCGGAATAAGCATGCTGCTGATTACACAGTCTTCTTCCGAATATACAATTTCGTTCTGTGTAAAACAGAGCCAGGCTGTTCTTGTAAAAGACGTTCTTACAGGAGAATTCAGTTTTGAAATCCGTGACGGTCTTGTTAACCCCATCGACGTAGTAGAAAATGTAGCCGTTGTCAGCATTGTGGGTGACGGAATGAAGCAGAACCGCGGTATTGCAGGAAAGTTCTTTGACGCACTTTCAAGCTGCGGAGTAAACATTCTTGCAATCGCACAGGGTTCAAGCGAACGCTCGATTTCTACCGTTGTAAACGGTGAATTCGGCGATGTTTCGGTAAAAGCCGCTCACCGCTTCTTCTTTAATACAACCCAGACAATCGAAGTTTTTGCCTTTGGTGCCGGAACAATCGGCGGTACTCTCCTGGACCAGATCTGCCAGCAGCATGACAAGCTTCTTGCACAGAATATCGACATCAAGGTTTGCGCAATCAGTTCCCTGGAAGGCATGCTCCTGGAAAAGGACGGAGTTGACCTTAAAAACTGGCGCACAAACATTACAAAGAGCAATAAAAAGGCAAACCTGGACGAAATCCTGGACTTTGTTGCAAAAGAAAAACCGCTCAACCCGATTTTTGTTGACTGTACTGCAAGTTATGATTTGCCGGAACGCTATCTGGACATCCTCAATGCGGGAATGAATATTGCAACACCAAACAAGCGTGCAAATTCAATGACAATGGATTTCTACCACAAGCTCCGGGAAACAGCAAACAAAAACAAGTGCCGCTTCCTCTACGAAACAAACGTAGGTGCGGGACTTCCAATCATTGATACTCTCCAGAACCTGTTTAAGTCAGGTGATAAACTTACAGAATTCAACGGAATTATGTCCGGTTCCCTTTCATTCATCTTCGGCGAACTTGACCAGGGTGCAAAATTCAGTGAGGCTGTTAAAAAGGCCCGTGAACTGCGCTACACAGAACCTGACCCGCGGGACGACCTTAAAGGCACTGACGTTGCACGCAAGGCCCTCATCATCGCCCGTGAAGCCGGAATGGAAATCGAACTCAGCGACATTAAGATGAATTCGATCTTCCCTAAGGATTTTTCTATCGAAGGCACTGTTGATGAATTTATGGCACGCCTTCCGGAAATCGATTCTTACTTTGAAAAGAAGATGGCAGACCTCAAGAAGCAGAATAAGGTTCTGCGCATGGGAGCTTCAATTGCAGACGGAAAGGTCAGCGTAGGCATGCTGGAAGTCGGAACAGACGATCCGCTTTACGGCGTACGCGGCGGCGAAAACGCATTTGTCTTTAAAACTGAGCGCTATACTCCAATTCCTCTTACTGTACGGGGATACGGTGCAGGTGCCGGCGTAACAGCTGCAGGTGTCTTTGGCGACATTCTGCGAACTGTAAGTTTTAACCCGGCAAATTAGTTTTAAAGGAGATACTGCATGGTAATTGTACTCAAAAAAGATATATCCGAGACTGAAAAGTCGAATTTAAAATCACTGTTGAATTCACGTTCATTCAAGTTGAATGAAGTTAAGGGTGAAGAATCAACCATCCTTGCGGCAGTCGGTAAGCTTGCAATGGATGTCCGCGAAGTTGAAGTAATGCCTGGCGTTGAAAAGGTAATTCCTATTTCAAAACCGTACAAAATGGCATCCCGGGAATTCAAACCGGAAAATACAATAGTAGAGATTCCAAACAACCGCGGTCAGATAATACGTGTCGGCGGAAGCCGTCTTGTTAGTATCGCAGGCCCGTGTGCGGTAGAAAGCCGCCAGCAGATGCTGGACGCCGCAGCCGCAGTAGCCGCAAGTGGGGCAGTAATGCTTCGCGGCGGTGCCTATAAACCGCGTACTTCTCCATATTCATTCCAGGGGCTTGGAGAAGAAGGCCTCAAATACCTGAAGGAAGCAGGGGAAAAATACGGACTTCCTGTTGTAACAGAAATCGTTGCATCCGAATACATTCCTGTAATGAAGGACTATGTTGACGTTTACCAGGTTGGTGCACGCAACATGCAGAACTTTGAACTTTTAAAGAGACTTGGCGCACTTGGAAAACCGGTTATCTTAAAGCGCGGTTTATCTGCAACAATCGAAGAGTGGCTCATGTCCGCCGAATACCTTCTTTCTTCAGGAACTGACAAGGTAATTCTTTGTGAACGGGGTATCCGCACTTACGAAAAAGCAACACGAAATACCCTGGACCTGAGCGCAATTCCTGTCCTGCGTTCAATGACACATCTTCCGATTATCGTAGACCCAAGCCACGCGCTGGGTGTGAGGGATAAAATTCCGCCGATGGCTCTGGCAGCCTGTGCAGCCGGTGCAGACGGTATCATCGTAGAAGTTCACTGCCATCCTGAGCAGGCACTTTCTGACGCTGCCCAGGCATTGTATCCGCAGCAGTTTGACAAAATCATGCGTGATATGGAAGCCCTCGCTCCGGTTATCGGACGGGAAGTTGCCCACATCCGCCCTGAACCTGCAAAAAAGCCTAACGCAATTGAACGTGTGCTGGGCAAAAACAGGGGAGAAAAACCGGTTTGTGTTTACAGCGGTAACAAGGGTGCCTTTGCAGAAGCCGCAGTTGAACGCTACTTTGACGGCACTGTAAAAGCAGAACCTGTTGCTTCATTTACAGAAATTTTCCAGGCCGTTGTTGACGGAAAGGCCGACTTTGGTATGGTTCCCATTGAAAATTCAACAGCAGGCTCGGTTTACGAAAACTATGACAACCTTACACGCTTTGAAGACGTATCAATTTGCGGCGGAATTACACTCCGTATCCAGCACGCACTGCTCGCTCCAAAGGGTGCAACCCTTGACACCATCAAAAATATTTACAGCCACCCGCAGGCAATGAGCCAGTGTTCTGCATTCCTGGAAAAACATAAGGAATGGGCACATATTGATTCAATTTCTACGGCGACAGGAGCAGAAACGGTTGCTTCCAAAAAATCTGTAGAAAACGCCGCAATCGCAAATGTGCGCAATGCAAAAATATACGGACTTGAAGTTCTTAACGAAAGCATCGAAAACGACCCGAACAACTACACACGCTTTGTTGTAATCGAAGCAAATCACGTTGCAACGCCGCAGTTTGGTGAAGATGAAAATGCCGACAAGGTAAGTTTTGTATTCACTACAAAGAACGAGTCGGGTGCCCTTTATGACTGTCTGGGTGTATTCAAGAATCATGAACTCAACCTTAATCGCCTTGAGTCACGCCCGATTGCAGGCAAGCCGTGGAGATACTGGTTCTACGCAGATGCCGTCATCGACCGTCAGAACATTAAAAATTCAACGGAATATATCCGGGACGTATTAAAGGACTTAAAGGCCGCTGCTGAAGATGTACGTCTTCTGGGTGTATACTCAGACATGGGATACTAATTTAAGGATAGAGCAAGGAGATTTATATGGAACGCTATGTACTTTCAGTTCTGGTAGAAAATAAGGCAGGTGTATTGAGCCGTGTTTCAGGCCTGTTCAGCCGCCGCGGATATAACATTGATTCGCTTACAGTGTGCGAAACTTACAATGCAGGTCAGTCTCGCATGACAATCGTAGTTCAGGGAGATGAATACATCCTGGAACAGATTGAAAAACAGCTTTCTAAACTTGTAGAAGTAATTTCAATTTCTCACTGTGCAAAGGAATCAACCTGTGAACGGGAAATGGTTTTGATTAAGGTAAACGCTGCCGGAAGCGACCGCGCAACTATCATCGAAACCTGCAACATCTTCCGCGCACACATTGTTGACGTTGCTCCAAACACAGTAATTGTTGAAGCAACAGGAAGCGAAGATAAAATTTCAAGTCTTATCAGGCTTCTTTCTCCATACGGAATCAAGGAACTTGTACGCACCGGTCTTACAGCAATGGGCCGCGGCGAAGAAATAATGCAATAATAATTCAAGAGTTGCCCGGAATAATGAATAAAGGAATCGTCTCAAAGACAGTTTATTCAATTCTTTTAGTTTCTCTTTTTTTAAGCTTTACTTCGTGTTCGGGAAGGTTGAAAATTGCTCTCGGTGTGCCGGGCTATACTGCAGCGGAAAATGATTTTATCACGCACTCCGGCAGCAGTGATCTTAAAACTTTCAGGTTTTCCGAAAACACGATTAAGGCTGTCAGGGACATTTTTGCCCGAAACCGCGCCCTTGCCCTGAGCCTTACTTTTTATTCCGACAGCTCAAACGACATGATTTCTCAGATCGGCGTTCTGACGGAAGATGACGTAAAAAACAGGGTTTCAGGTTCTCAGCTTTTAAAAAGTCATCCGGCTGTAAGCGTACGATTTTCTGAGTTTAAGGACAAAAGCCTTAATGTGGTGATTTGTTTTGAAAAGGAAGGTTCTGTACCACAGGGCTTTTTTGTAAGCTCTTTCCGGGGCGTAAAACTTTTGAATGCAGAAGTTAC
>DLYJ01000219.1 GCA_003447785.1 Treponema sp. | reverse complement strand
CGGACTACGAAAGGCCGGTTTGGTTCAAGATTGTCGTCAACGTTAAGTGAAGCATCTTTGTTAAAAAATGAACTTCTGCCCAGGGTGATGTATGAATCGGTTCCGTCAAAAACAAGATTGGATGCGGTTGAATTTGAAAAAATCTGAACATCCTGCATCAAAACCGGCTGGCCGCCTTTCTGGAGCAGAACGATTCCCAGGCGGTTGATTAAAAGGAGACCGTTCCCGTCGGCATCTGTGTTTCCGTCGCTTGCGCGCAGGGTTTCTGTCCAGGGCTTGAGTGAAGAAATGCCTGACTTTTGAGGGAGACTTGTTTTTTCAAAACCGTTGCCGGTAAAAAAATACCAGGCGTGGTCGGAAGATTCCTGTTCAATTTGAACCGGTGTTGTTTCTTTGTTTTTTGAACAGCCCGTAAAGCCTGTAAGAATAAAAAGCCCCGCAAAGACTGCAAAAAAACTCATCATAATAAATAAGCGCTTCATTAATTCATTATCGGTGGGTTTACATGCAGTTTTAACGGAAAAATGGCGGCAGGTTACTTTGACAGTCTTTCCATTGCTTCCTGGCACAATGCATCGCATCTTTCATTGAATTCAACGCCAGCGTGGCCTTTAACCCACTTCCATTCAACATTCAGCATTGAATTCAACTGATCCAACTGCTGCCAGAGTTCCTGGTTTAGGACAGGCTTTTTGTTTGCAGTGCGCCAGCCGTTCTTTTTCCAGTTTTTAATCCAGGCTGTGATTCCGTTTTTTACATACTGACTGTCAATATTCAGTTGAACCGGGCGGTTTCGAAGACGCTCCGTGTTGTAAATGACAGAAAGTGCGCTGATGGCCGCCGTGAGTTCCATGCGGTTGTTGGTTGTCATCTTTTCACCGCCGTTGAGTTCTCGGGCGTCTCCGTCAACAATTACAACGCAGGCCCAGCCGCCCACACCGGGGTTTCCCCAGCAGCCGCCGTCGGTATATACAATAATCTTGTTCTGTGAAGAATTCATCTCGTCAAAAGTCATGGATTTATTATAACAGAAATTGCAGAAAAAATTATTAGATTTTTTAAAAAGTTATTGACAGATTTATATTGGACACAATATAATCGCATTAAACAAAAAATTGCAAACGGAGGTATTTTATGGCAATTTATGATTACACAGTTCTGGACAGAAAGGGAAAGGTCGTTTCCATGGCTGATTTTAAGGGCAAGGTTATGCTCATTGTTAATACTGCCACTGGCTGTGGTTTTACTCCTCAGTACAAGGGCCTTGAAGAACTCTATCAGAAATTCCACGACAGGGGACTTGAAATTCTGGACTTCCCGTGTGACCAGTTTGGACACCAGGCACCTGGCGATGATGAAGAAATTCATGAATTCTGCCAGATGAAGTACAAGACAAGTTTTGATAACTTTAAAAAGATTGAAGTTAACGGACCGGATGAACTTCCGCTTTTCGGCTACCTCAAGAGCCAGCAGGGGTTCAAGGGCTTTACAGGAATCAAGGGTGCTTTGATGAATGCGGTTGCAGCAAAAATGGATCCTGACTTTAAGAACAATGCTAACATCAAGTGGAATTTTACCAAGTTCCTCGTAGACCGCGATGGTAACGTAGTAAACCGCTATGAACCGACTGTTGAACCTAAGAAAATCGTGGAAGATATAGAAAAGTTATTGTAGTATAAGGACGTTGCGGCAAGCCGCCGGGCTTTGCGCGGTTCCGTGCTTCCGCACTTAAAAGGAGAGTGCACCATGAATTATGACATTTTAATTATAGGAGCCGGGCCTGCCGGAATCTCTGCAGCACTTTATGCAAAGCGCGCAAACCTGAATGTGGCAGTTATTTACAGCGGAGAGAGCCAGCTCCAGAAAGCCCACAAAATTGATAATTATTATGGATTTAAAGACGGCATTACCGGACCTGATTTATACGAGGCAGGCATTGAACAGGCAAAGAACCTTGGAATCGAAGTAATCCGTGCCGAAGTAACCGGACTTTCCATGGATGCGCCTCCGCCAAAAACACTGTACACAGTTACGGCGAAAACCGCTCATGAAGGCAATCCGGAAAACTCCGGAGAGCAGACTTTTTCAGGTTCTGCCCTGATTATCGCTACAGGTAACAAAAAACTTCGTCCTTCAATTCCCGGAATCGCTGAATTTGAAGGCAAGGGTGTTTCTTACTGTGCTGTCTGCGACGGATTTTTTTACCGCGGCAAAGATGTTTGCGTAATCGGTGACGGAACTTATGCTGTAAGCGAAGCTGAGCATCTTTCTCATATGGCAAAAAGCGTAACTGTTTTGACGGACGGAAAGGATGATTCAATTTTAAGACAGGCATTTGATTCCAGCGAAAAGGTAAAGATTCAAAACCTAAAAATCGCTCAGGTAAAAGGTGATGCCCTTGTTTCTGCCGTTGAATTTGCAGACGGAACTGCACTTGAATGCAGCGGAATTTTTGTTGCCCTGGGAAGTGCAGGGGCAGCAGATTTTGCCAAAAAACTCGGGCTTTTGCTTGACGGTGACTCAATCAAGGTTGACGACAAAATGCAGACAAACGCTCCCGGAGTTTACTCTGCAGGAAACGCAACAGGCGGACTTCTTCAGGTTTGCAAGGCTGTTTATGAAGGCGGTGTTGCAGGACTTTCTGCCGTAAATTATATCAGGGAATTAAAGAAGGCTTAAAAATGGAAAAGAACTTTGACTGCTTAAAACTTGAAAACCAGCTTTGCTTTCCGCTCTATGCGGCCAGCAGGGAAATTTTACGCAAATACACACCATTTCTCAAGGAGCTGGACTTAACCTACACACAGTACATCGTAATGATGGTAATGTGGGAAAGCAAAAAACTTACTGTGGGCGACCTGGGTAAAAAACTTTTCCTCGACACGGGAACACTGTCTCCGCTGCTTAAGGCGATGGAACAGAAAGGTCTTTTGACCCGCACCCGGGAAAAGGGAGATGAGCGCGTCGTAAAGGTAGAAATTACACCGGCCGGCGAAGAACTCCGTGAGCGCGCTGTAAATATCCCTGAAGAAATGGGAAAGTGCATCAACCTTTCTCCTGAGGACGCAAAGAATCTGTATTCAATTCTTTACAAAATCCTTGGTGTTGAAAAATTATAAATTTTTCTTGCCGTTTAAGCCATTTTTTTATATTTTTTGAAGTAGAAGAATTTAAATAACGGCCCTCTTTTTTGAAGACGGGTCGATAAGGAGATAAAAAGATACTATGGCTAAACAGTTGATTTTTAATGAAGAAGCCCGCAAAAAGATGCTCTCGGGTGTTGAACAGATCGCACAGGCTGTAAAAGTTACACTGGGACCTTGCGGTCGTCTGGTTATGCTGGACAAAAAATTTGGCGCTCCGACTATCACAAAGGACGGCGTTTCTGTTGCCAAAGAAGTTGAACTCAAAGACCCGTACGAAAACATGGGCGCTCAGCTTGTAAAAGAAGTTGCTTCAAAAACAAACGATGTTGCAGGTGACGGTACAACAACTGCTACTGTTCTGGCTTATGCAATTGTTCGCGAAGGACTTAAGGCAGTTTCTGCCGGAATGACTCCAATCGAAATCAAGCGCGGTATCGACAAAGCCGTTGCAGTTGCTGTTGAAGAAATCAAAAAGAACAGCCGCGCAGTTAAAGGCTCAGAAGACATTACACACGTTGCAACAATTTCTGCAAACAACGATCCAGAAATCGGTAAAATCCTTGCAGATGCAATCGAAAAGGTTGGTAAAGACGGCGTAATTACAGTTGAAGAATCAAAGAACATGGATACAACTGTTAAGACTGTAGAAGGCATGCAGTTTGACCGTGGTTACATTTCTTCATACTTCGTAACAGACCGTGAACGCATGGAAGTAAACTACAACGACGCTTACGTTCTGATTCACGATAAAAAAATCTCAACAATGAAAGATCTTCTTCCATTGCTGGAAAAAGTTGCACAGACCGGCAAACCTCTCGTAATCATCTGCGAAGATATGGACGGTGAAGCTCTTGCAACATTAGTATTGAACTCAATCCGTGGAACACTCAAATGTGTTGCAGTTAAGGCACCTGGTTTTGGTGACAGACGCAAGGAAATGCTCCAGGATATCGCAATTCTGACCGGTGGTACTGTAATTACAGAAGAACTTGGTCTCAAGCTGGAAACAACTGAACTCAATCAGCTCGGTCAGGTTAAATCCGTTAAAATCGACAAAGACAACACAACTCTCGTTGACGGTGCAGGCGACAAAAAAGCTATCGCAGCCCGCGTTGCAGAAATCAAGGCTCAGGTTGAAAAATCAACTTCTGACTACGATAAGGAAAAACTCAAGGAACGCCTTGCAAAACTTTCTGGTGGTGTAGCCGTAATCAACATCGGTGCAATCACAGAAACAGAAATGAAGGAAAAGAAGTTCCGTGTTGAAGATACACTTGCTGCTACACGCGCTGCCCTGGAAGAAGGTATCGTTTCAGGTGGTGGACTTGCACTTATCGATGCAAGCAAGGCTCTCACAGACGAAGCTTGTGCAAACCTTACTGATGACGAAAAAGTCGGATTCAGAATCGTACGCCGCGCCCTGGAAGAACCAATCCGCCAGATTGCAGACAATGCTGGCGTAGACGGTGCAGTTATCGCTGACAAAGCCAAGAACGAAAAGAAGGGTGTTGGTTACAACGCATACACAGGCGAATGGGTAGACATGATGAAGGCCGGAGTTATCGACCCTGCTAAGGTTACACGTTCAGCATTGCAGAATGCGGCTTCTGTTGCAGGCATGCTCCTCACAACAGAATGTGCAATCACAGACATCCCAGAGCCACCGGCACCAGCTGCCGCTCCAAACCCTGGCATGGGTATGGATTACTAATAAGGTAGGGCGAGAATTGATGCAACGATAAGTTGCGGCAATTCCCGTTAAGAAGTCCGCAGAGCGAACTACAAAAAAGGCTGTCCAAAGACATTTGAAAGTCTGAAGGGCAGCCTTTTTTTTGCATTTTTATTTTTCTACTATTTGAAGGACGATGAACTTTCCGGTGGGTGTGTAAAAACCTTTAAGTTCAACATTTTTGCCGGCATAGGCTGATAGTTCTTTTTCAGTTACAGGTTTTGGCGGCTTCTGACGATGTTTTTTATTCGGTTTTGAATTCTTATCGTCATCCGTGTCACCGGCTTCCTCTGACGCAGGCGGTTCAACCTGGTCGTCCCTGTTAAATTCTTCCGGCTGCGGCATGTCTTTCGGACGGTCTTTGACCTCCGGTGGAGTGAGAACTTCAAGTTCTGTGGTTGTAACTTCTGATGAAGTAATTGTGATTACGCTTGAGTCAACAGTTACAGTTCCTGTAATTGTCGTAAGTTCCTTTTCCATGCGCGGCGGACGGTCTTGACCTTTTCCTCGCGGACCTCTGTCCTCTGCACCCTTTCCTTTACCGCGGCCTCCGCCAAAAGCAAAGGCTGCAGCTGCGCAGAGCGCAAAAATTGAAATAATGAGAGTGTGTTTTTTCATAAAGCCTCCTTATAAACTCCGCGTTAGCGGTCGTGCAGGACGCACGATATCGCAGTTTTGCCAACGGCAAAATCTGCAAGTGATAAAAAGTACACGGAAGTACTTTTTATCACGCCTCCTTGATAGAATTAAAAGCGCTTTTCATTCTTTCAGTTCAATTTTTACACCTGTATCATAAACAGTTCTTAATTTAAGTATAACATAGTGTTATATTTATCATTTTTATAATTTTTTGACATAAATCAAACTGAATTTATGTTTCGTTCAAGACTGGGCTCTTATGTGTTATAATTAAGTTATGCAGGATTTTTTTGATTATTTAAAATGGCGCGGGGATCTGACTTTTGAACAGTCTGCGTTTAATTCAGTTGATGCCCTTATTTTGTGTCAGATTGCCTATCTTGATTACAGCACAGTTGTGCCGGATTCATTTAAAGATTCAATTCTGCTCAGTCAGGCTGCCGCTTTATTCTTTGAAAATAAAACTGCTGAACAGCAGAGCCCCGGCCTTATGATTAACACCAGGACCCTTGACCTTCTTTCCGACTGTGCCCAGAGCAGGCGCTTTGGTGACGTAAAACTCTGCGGTTATGTAAATCACTACAACCGCCACATTACCGAGCAGTTCTGCGCAATGAGTTTTATTTACGGCAGTAAAAAAGTTTTTATTGCATTCCGCGGAACAGATGACACGATTGTCGGCTGGAAGGAAGACTTTGACCTTGCATTCAAAGAAAGTGTTCCGGCGCAAAAAGATGCTGTAGAATACCTTGAAACCGCTTTTAATTCATTAAAATGTAAGGAAATAACAATTGGCGGCCACTCAAAGGGCGGTAACCTTGCAATCTACGCTGCGGCCCACATTAAAGAAGCTTTGCTTAAAAAACTGAACAAAGTATTGAATTTTGACGGCCCCGGCTTTTTAAAGGAAGTTCTGGATTCGCTTCCCTTCCAGAAGGTTATGAGCAGAACCGAGTCCTTTTATCCCCAGGGTTCTGTAATCGGCATGCTTTTTGAACACGACCCAAACTACAGCGTTGTCCACAGCGATGGTGTTTTTGTAATGCAGCACGACCCGTTTACATGGAACCTTTATGGACCGCAGTTTGCCCTTGATGAGCAGCTTGATAAATCAAGCCAGTTCTTTAATTCAACTTTTAACCAATGGTTTGTCGGCCTTTCTCCTGATAACCGCCGTCAGTTTGTAGAAACAATTTTCGGAGTTCTTGAATCAACCGGAGCCAGAACAAATTCGGAACTTGCAGACAACTGGCTCAAATCTGCTGGTGCAATGATTAAGGCCTTTTCGTCCCTGGACAAGGATATCCGTAAATCTGCGATGGACACCATGGACGGCTTCTTTAAGCTTGTCCGCCAGAATTTACCGCAGATGCTTAAAAAGTAGGGCAGGTGTAAATGACAGGTAAGGGAAAGAGTTTACTGGTTTTATTCATTCTCCTGGCGTGCCTTGGCGGTGTTTCCTTTTTTTGTTTTGCAACTCAGAAGGGAAACAGCCTGTTGAATTCAATTCTTCCAAAAAAAGAGCCCGCTGAACTTGAAATTTTCAGAAAATGCTATCCGGACGTTAATTTTGACGCTGCCTTTGATGAAGAAGTTTCGGACTGGAAAATCACTGTAACTGCTCCGGTTTTTGTTAACGGAAAGGAAACTAAGGTTCGGGATTTTTACTGGGCAGACGGCAGGCTTTTACCAAAAGAAGAACTTTCTAGCAAGGACCACTACTGGAAGATGATTTATCCTTACAGGCCCCTCAAGGATCCCGCCCTTATGAACGAAGAAGAAATTGAGAGGGTACGGAAGTTTTCTTCTGCAGATAACCGCCGGAACGGCTCCGGAAGCCCGATGTTTTTCTGTGACTTTTTATACGCCGCAAAATCCAAGGTAATTATTGAAGACCACATTGTAAATACAACTTTTCTTGGCAAAAAAACGCGCGTCCACGAACGCATCCACAGCATTCTGAAACAGGTTGAAAAAGAAATACTTCTGGCCGCAGAGTCGGATTTAAAGGTTAAGGATTTTGTTACAAACCTTAAAAGTGCGGACTGCTATCACTGGAGGGAGATAGCGGGCACGGGGCGAAAGTCATTCCACACTTATGGAATTGCAATCGATCTTCTTCCAAAAAGTCTTGGCGGAAAGGCAATTTTCTGGAGCTGGACAAAGGACAAGGACCCTAAAAACTGGATGCTCACCCCGTTAAGCGCACGCTGGAGCCCGCCTGAAAAGGTAATCGGCATTTTTGAAAAGCACGGTTTTATCTGGGGCGGAAACTGGGTGATTTTTGACAACATGCATTTTGAATTCCGCCCGGAACTGCTTAAAAACTGATGATTTCTTCGTAGCACTTAATCGCGTAGCTGTCAGTCATTCCCGAAATATATTCAATTACACATTTCTGGTAGGAAGTATAATCGTTCACATCAAAAACGACCGGTGTCTGGTAGCGCATGATTTTTTTTCTGTCTGGTGCGTCCTGGGGCACGTAATTTGTGTAACGGATGAGCCAGTCTTCAAATGTGCGGCTCAAACTTTCGTAATACTTCATGCTCTGGGGAATGCGGCCGTTTCTGGCAAAATTCTGTGTGTTCATCAAAAGTCTGTAAATTGTGCTCAAAACAAGCTGGGCGTAGGATTTGAATTCAAGGAGGCGCCAGTGGTTGTAGATTTTTGAATAGCTGAAATCCTTTAATTCCTTGATGAACTTAAAGTACTGTTCGCTGAAGCAGAGCCCGGCTTGCGGTGTGGACTGCTCGCACATGTCCA
>DLYJ01000018.1 GCA_003447785.1 Treponema sp. | reverse complement strand
GTTCCGCTCGGTTCGTTGCGGACATCGTGTCCAAATTCAGCAAGACGCATAGGAAGGTCTTTGTATGAGCGCTGACGGCTCTTGAAGATTTCAATGGCGCCAGGACAGTTCATCGGTTTAATGGCAAAAAGGCGTTTTTCTGACTCTGTGATGAACATGTTCTTCTGGTAGTGTCCCCAGTGGCCAGAACGTTCCCACAGACTGCGCGGCATGATGGCAGGAGTATTAACTTCCTGGTAGCCGTCGCGGCGAACCATTTTGCGCATGTAATCCTGAATTGTTGTGTAGATTGTCCATCCGTTCGGGTGCCAGAAAATCTGTCCCGGATCTTCAGGGTCAAGGTGGAAGAGATCCATTTCTACACCCAGCTTGCGATGATCGCGTTTTTCTGCTTCTGCGAGCATTGTAAGATAGTCTTTTAATTCATTCGGCTTTGAAAAACAAAGTGCATAAATACGTGTAAGCATAGGGCGGTCACTGTCACCGCGCCAGTAAGCACCTGCAAGTTTGTGAAGCTTAAAAGCCTGAGCGTTGATTTCTTTTGTTGAAGCAACATGAGGGCCGCGGCACAGGTCCATAAAGCCGTCCTGTTCGTAAGTTGAAATAACTGCGTCTTCTGGAAGGTCCTTTATAAGTTCAACCTTGTACGGTTCGTCGGCAAAAAGTTTGAGGGCTTCTTCTCTTGAAACTTCCTTTCGTGTAAATTCAGCACCGCTTGCAATGATTTTGCGCATTTCTTTTTCTACAGCGGCAAAATCGTCCTCGGTTATTTTATGGTCGGTTGGAAAATCAAAATCGTAGTAAAATCCATTATCAATTGCCGGACCAATTGCAATCTTTGTTCCGGGAAAAAGATGTTTAACTGCTTCTGCCATTACGTGTGCACATGAATGGCGGACAACCTGAAGTTTTTCATCAACTGCCATAAAAAATACCTCTTTATTGTATGTATTATTGAAAGAATACTGTTTTCTAGTTTTTAGTTCAAGAACATTGAGAAATAAGCAAAAATGTACGATAATAATAGTATGGCAGACAATAATTTTACAGAGCAGCTGCTTGCAGCTCTTGACGCTAAGGCTCAATGGTTTGACAATAATCAGCTTCCGGAAATGCTGGAAAATTACAGATTGCTGCATACCTGCGTAAAATCACTTTTTGACTTTCTGTTAAAGAAGTCGATGATACATTCGGATCCTTACAAAAACGAAAAAAAGATTTCAGACATCACTTCACCGGAAAACACTCCTTTTACAGAAGCAGAACGCTCAATGGTAATAGGCATGCGTTTTTCCGATTATGACAGCACACTGGACTTTCTTTGCAATTATTACCGTTTTTCAGTATCAAACCTTACAGTTCAGAATATCCGTAAGTTAATCGATTTGAATAATTCAATCCAGTGGAATTCATTCTCTGTAAATTCAAACAATACAAATACCCGCACGCTGGCAACAATGCTTTTGTCTGCAAAGCAAAACTGCGAGGCAATTACTGTCAGCATGATTAACGACAGTATTTCCAAAGCAGGTAAAGCCATTACTGCAATCAACAAGCAGTTAAAGGAATTAACGGACTTTCAGCGGGAATTCTACAAGGGAAACATCCGCAAAAACGTTTTTGAACACCCCAACTTTGACAAGGCAAAAGCCTTTTCAAGTCCGGCTGATGAACTTGCCCAGATTAAAAAGCTCTTTACGGCCGTTATGGGAAAAATTCCTTTCTACAGCGAATTAATTGAAGAAATCATCGACGAAGACCAGGGTGCAAACAAGACTGAACTCCAGACACTTCTTCTTAAAAAACTTGAAGTTTCAAACACAAAGACAGAAAAGAAAGAAGTTGCAATCGACACAAAAGAAATTCTTCTGACCGCAGTCCGGGTTTTTGGCGCAACTCCCGGACAGATTATGCAGATTGCACAAAAACTCCAGGAAAACCACGAACTTCTGGAAAGCGAACACAATTCGTTCTGGGATAAATTCAAAAGGGTTCTGATGAAGGCATTCAATATCGAAGAAAAACCGACTTTCTACCAGATTACCGTAACAGACCCGACAACCGACACCCGCGCACACGAAAAAATCAACTTTCACCAGTTTGTGGGCGAACTTGCTGCCCGGGCACGCCGCTACAATTCGGTTTGCGTAAAACGCGCTCCAGGTTACGAAAAACTTGCACAGCTGGACAGCGAAAAAATTCTCGCATACGTTAACCAGCAAATTACAGAATGCCAAAAACTTATGAAGACTCTAAACGGCATGGATGAATTCTTTAAAAACGCTCCGCAGCCGCAGAACAGAAACCGCGTAAAAGGCATCAAGATGGAAATCACGGCCCTCAAAAATTCGGTAGTTAAGGCAAACCAGCACCGCTCTGAATATTCTGCATATGTAGAAGAAGAGGCCCAGCTTAAAAAACTCGGAATTAAAAAATGATAAAAAAGACAATACTTTCTGCACTTGCTCTCTGCGTTCTCAGCGCCCCACTCGTTTTTGCCCAGGAAAATCCCGAAGAAAAAACAGAACCTCAGAAATTTGACCCGTCTGTTCAGAGAACTTTTTACATCTGCGGAACAAGCCATCACATGGATTTAAATCCCCACACTTCAAGTTTTTCAAATGAAGCCCAGATTATAAACGGTCTCCAGGAAGGCCTGTTCAGTTACGATCCTAAATCACTGGAGCCTGTTCCGGCCCTGGCCGAATCCTATAAAATCTCCCGCGACAAAAAACGCTGGACCTTTACAATGCGCGAAGGAGCCACTTTTAGCGACGGAACACCGATTACAGCCCAGACAATCATCGACAGCTGGCTTTTGATGCAGAAAACACCAAACGCACCGTACGCATCCCTCCTGGACTGCATCCAGGGAATCAGGGATTACAGGGAAGGAAAAATTGACAAAGACAAGGTAGGGCTCAAAGTAAGCGGAAAAAAACTCATAGTTTTGTTGAATACTCCAACCGCCCACCTGCCACGCCTTTTGTGCCACCACTCATTCAGTGCCTTTACAGGCGACATGAATGTTTTTTCTGGCGCATTTAAAATCGCAGAATTCAATTCCCAGGAATTGACACTTGTAAAAAATGAAAGATACTGGGACAGCAAAAATGTTGCCCTCAACGAAATAAAAATCACTCTCAGTGACGACGAAAAAGAAAACACCTGGCTTTTTAACACGGGCCGCACTGACTGGGTTATGTATTCAATCGACAGCGACAAATTAATCAATAAAAATTCACTCAAAATAAGCGCAATCTTCGGAACTTCATATTTATTCTTTACATGCCGCAACAAATACTGGGACGACGCAAATTTCAGAAACGCCCTGATTACGGCAATTCCATGGGAAAAACTCCGTGCAGGCAATCTGATTCCGGCGACAACCCTTGTGTATCCCCTTGCAGGTTATCCCCAGGTTGAAGGCCTGACAGAAGGCAACGAAGATGAAGCAGTTGAACTGATGAACGAAGTTCGGGAAAAGGCTTCAATTCCAAAAGATAAGATTCTGGACATAACCTTCGGAATTTCCGACGGTGAATACATGATGGAAATGGCAAAAATCTTAAAGGAAGCATGGGCTCCGCTGGGGGTAAACCTTGTTCCGTTCAAGATTAAAGAAGAAGAATATTTAAATGCCATTCCTTACCTGAATTATGATATTTTCAGTTATTCGTGGATCGGGGACTTTGCTGACCCACTCGCCTTTCTTGAATTGTTCCGGGAAGGCTCAACACTCAACCAGACCAGCTGGAAAAATTCTAAATTTACAGAACTGCTGAATCAGGCAGACCTGACAACAGACGCTTCCGAGCGCTACAAACTTCTGTCCAGGGCTGAACAGGTTTTAATCGACGACGGCGTTGTAATGCCTATAAGGCATTCGGTAAGCCTCCACGCAATCGACTTAAAGTCTGTCGGCGGCTGGTACACAAACGCCCTCGACCTTCATCCCCTGAAGTATATTTTCTTTAAGGACTACATCCAGTCCGACGCCCCGAACGTGGTAGTCGGTCCTGACCTCCATGTCAGTCCCAACTACGATTTTACTTCTTTAACATTTCTGCAGCAGCGCTGACAACGCCTGCCATGTTCTGCAGGTCGGCAGGGATGATAAGTTTTGTTGCCTTGCCGTCCGCAACCTTTTCAAGGGCTTCAAGGCTTCTGAGGCGGATTACGGATTCATCTGCACCGGCTTCCTTAAGCATTTTGATACCCATTGAAGTTGCTTTCTGAACTTCCATAATTGCTTCGGCTTCACCCTTTGCCTTCTGGACAGCAGCTTCTTTTTCGGCCTCGGCTTCAAGAATCATTGACTGTTTTTTACCTTCAGCAATCAGAATCTGCGACTGTTTCTGACCTTCTGCAATCAGAATCTGTTCACGGCGCTCCCGTTCGGCACGCATCTGCTTTTCCATTGCTTCCCGGATTGCAACAGGCGGTTCAATATTTTTAACTTCAACACGGGTTACCTTGATTCCCCACGGGTCAGTTGCTTCATCAAGAATTGAGCGCATTTTTGAATTGATAACGTCGCGGCTTGTAAGGGTCTCGTCCAGTTCAAGTTCACCGATGATATTGCGCAGGGTAGTTGCTGTCAGGTTTTCCAGAGCGTTCATCGGGTTTTCAACACCGTATGTGTAAAGTTTAGGGTCGGTAATCTGGCAGTAAACTACAGTGTCAATCTGCATTGTAACATTATCTTTTGTGATAACCGGCTGAGGGGCAAAGTCACGTACTTTTTCCTTAAGGGACATTGTATTTGCAATGCGGTCGATAAAAGGGAGCTTTACGTGGATTCCAACATTCCATGTGGCGCAGTAGGCTCCAAGGCGTTCAATGATGAACGCGCCGGACTGTGGAACAATCCGTACATTTACGAGAATAAGAATCAATACCACAAACAGAATTGCGATAATGATATAAGTCATACTGTTCATTTATTTTCCTCCTTTAAAAACTCCGCGTTAGCGGCGTGCCATCCATATTTATTTGGGTTGAATTATCAGCGTGTTTCCGTCAACTTTAACGACGGTGCAGACAGTTCCTTCCGGGATGTCGCCGTCATCAAAAGACTTTACGGTCCAGATTACACCGCCGGTCGCTTTTGCCTGCCCCTTCTCGAATTTAGAAACTGCTTTTGTTACAAGCACTTCCTGACCTTCCAGCGTGTTGACGTTGGTAACGTTTTTGCCGAGTCTTAACTTTTTCATCACGAAGGGACGGGTAAAAACAATTAAAACGATGGTGAGCGCAAGAAAAATCAAAAGCTGCCATCTGAAAGCCATTTCTGTCCTGCACAGAAAAATCATCACAAAGGCGCTGAGCGCGGCCCAGATTGTTGTTAACGCAAAGGTTGTAGCGGCTTCGATGATAATGCAGATTACCATCACGGCAAGCCAGAACCATTGCAGATGTGAAATAATAAAATCAGTCATAACAAGAATTATAGCACAGGATTCTGCAACTGCGTAAAATATTGAATTTTTCCGGCAGTGACCTTATCATTGAATTATGATCCGCGAGCACATTGTTAAGGACGGAGTTTATATTCCTGACATGGGGATAGAATACCCGGATGATCCTGCCCAAAGAATTTTACTTCCTGTTAAAATCCGCGACGTTATAATCGACCAAAGCTACCCTTTTTTAATGAAATCTTTTAAGGAAAAGTTTTTTCATTACATAATTTACGCCGCATTTTTTACCGTGGTTCCGCTGATCCACTGGGTACGCCACGACATCAGAATCGAAGGCCGTTCAAATATAAAAAGGAATAAAAAACTCTTTAAAAACGGCGCAATGACGGTCTGCAACCACGTTTACCGCTGGGACTTTCTTGCAGTTTTACAGGCTGTGGGAAAGAGGCGTGTTTTCTTTCCGGCTATGGCAGACAATCTGTGCGGCAAGGACGCGTTTTTAATCCGCAGTGCCGGCGGAATTCCTGTTCCCACAGACGGCAGGATGGGAACCGCCAGAAAATTCAACGAGGCTTTTGACAGACTCCATGAACGCAGAAAGTGGCTCCATGTCTTTCCGGAGTACTGCCGCTGGAACTGGTACGAACCGATTCGTCCGTTCAAAAAAGGCGCCTTTGAACTTGCATACCGCTACAATCTGCCTGTAATTCCCATGGCAATAAGTTACCGTCCGGTAAAGGGCTGGAGAAAACTTCTGGGATTTAAAGAGCCCCTGATTACACTCAGAATCGGAACTCCGGTTATCCCCGATAAAAATTCAAAAAGAAAAGAAGACGCCATAAGAATGTGTAAGGAAGCTCACGCACAGATCTGTGAACTTGCAGGCATTATTCAGGACGGCTGGGATCCTGTAAGCACTTCGTAAAACTCAAGCCAGTCATAGACTTTGTGAGTCAATTCAATTACAACTGTTTTTTTAGTTTTAATCTGGACAAACTGCATTCCGCTGCGGCGCGCACCTTCTCCGTCTGTGTCGTCCCGGTCGCCCACAACGAGGATTTTATCAGGAGCGACCTTCATTTCGCCTGCAATCTGCAGAAACGGTCTTGCAACGGGTTTATAGCAGCCAAAATCAGTTGAACAGTAACAGGCTGCAGGTTCTGCAATTTCTTCCTTAGTCAGGCCGATTGCTTCAAGGCGTTCCTTTACATAAGGGTAATCGGAAAGAACGGCAAAAGGGATATTTTTTTTATAAAGAAAATTAAAAATTTCAGCGACTTTCGGGCGTGCCCTGTACTTTTTTTTGAGAACCTTTATCATTACAGGAAAGAAAACATTCTGGTACCAGGGAAGGCAGTCTTTTGCAGGCTTTTTAGTTTTCTCTTCCCAGCGCTTTCCAAATTCAACAATAAAGTTTTCAAAGTTTCCAAAGTCCCGGCCAATCATTTTTTTGGTGATCAGACGGTCGGAACGCATTGTAAACATGTGCAGCGGATTTTCCAGGACCATGTTAAAACCAAGTTTTCTGGTTTCATACAGAGTCCCGTCAAAATCAAAAATTACGCCTTTAACTTTTGAATAATCCATCATCTTTTTTAACATCCTCTATCCGAATTTATCATACAAAAAACGCAGCACAAAGCCTTAAGCGGGACTGAAGAGCGCCCGTTCTTCTGCATTAACTATTTGACCAGAGCCTTAAACATTGCGTGACGTTTTTCGTCCTGCATCAAAAGGTTCATCTTGAACTGACCTTCCCGGGCCATTCCCCTTTTGATGGATTCAACCTTAAAATCTTCAAAGGCATTTTCCTTTAAGATATGAACAACAGGATCTTTTATGCGGAAACTGTCGCGTTTTGCCTCGTATTCGAGATTTATTTTTTTAAGCTTTTCATCCACTGTCCGGGCAAAGCTGTCTGCGCTTTCCTGTGAAAGGATTGTGTCATCAAAATCAATGTAATAGTGGTAGCGGCTTTCGTTAACATCAGCAAAACCAACATAAAAGCGGGTTTTGATACCAGTTTCCTGCTCAGCCTGCTGAACTGCTTCGATAAACTGGCGTTCGTGAATCTTTTCGCCTGTCATCGAGATAATTCCGTTTACTTTCTGTATAAACTGAACCATTGGAATTGTTCCGTAGAAACCTGTTACTTCCAGCATGTCGTTCATGTTGTAACGGTAAAGTCCTGCGTAGGTTGTGATGTAAATCAGATAACGCTTGCCCTTTTTGAGTTCATGAATCTGAAGGAACTTCGGATTTGCATTATCCATATCGTCGGCGTCTGTAAATTCAAAATAATGCATGTGGGGAAAAAGAACCGTGTCGCTTCCGCCGTTCATTACGAGGCCTGCGCGGCATTCACTTGCAAAGTAACCGAATTCCTGGTGGCAAGTCTTTTCAGGAAACCAGTCCCGGATTTTTTCCATGTATACCCGTGTGTTGCCGCATTTCCAGGTTGTAATGAACTGAAAGTCAGCCCAGTAATGTTTTGGAAGAATGCGGCCGTATTTTTGTTTAAGGGCTGCAAGCTCAGCGGCGCGTTCAGGATTTGGCCGGTATCCGGGAGCAAGAGCCCTGCGGATTTTATCGGAAATGTTGAATTTACCACTCAGGGTTCCGTTACGGATATCGTTAATCATTTCGTCCAGGTTTTCGTCGACAGTACGCTGCAATTCAATTACTGTACTTGGATTTGCCGTGATGAATGAAGTAACGTTCTGTTCAATGCCTGTACGCATGAGGGCGTAGTTTCTTGCAGCATAATCGTCGATATAAAAGATGTCTGCCGGTGCCGAATAAAGTTTTTTGATAAAGTCAGGACAGTCCCGCTGGGTTACGCCCGAAACTGAACCGCATGGAGTTCCGTCAGGTGCATAGCATTCGACCACCTTTCCTACGATGGAAACGCACATTCCCCAGAAAACTTTTGGACGCTGCATCATGAATGAATACAGCCAGAGCTTTGTCATATTTGAAAAGATGTTTGAATAATAAGTATCTGTAATTGGAATCCATTTTGGTGCGCTTGTTGTACCGCTTGTTGTGGCGTACATCATCGGTTTGCCCGGGAAAAGCACGTTTTCTTCGCCGTTCTTGTGGCGTTCAACAAAGGGACGCAGATCTTCATAATCCTGCGTCGGAACATTTTTCTGCCACAATTCATATAATTCTTTATCAGTTTTAGCTGCCAGAATCTGCGCAAAGTTGTGGGCCTTACCCCACTCGCTGTCTTTTGCATATTCAAGAATACCGCGCAGAGTTTTTTCCGCAGAGCGTGCACAATTTTTACTTACTTTTTTTAGAATCCTGTAGTTTTTGTGGCCGACCAATGCCAGAGCCAGGCTGATGAGTCCTGCACCTTTTTCTTTTTTCATGTTAAGAATTTTATAGGTTTTGAACTTTATAGGCAAGCCTGACTTTTTACATTGAATAAATCTTTTCAAGTTTTTATAATAGTTCTATAAATTTCATTTTATCGAGGAAATTATGGTAATTTTAACTTTGAACTGCGGTTCATCTTCCGCAAAATATCAGGTTTATGACTGGGACAACAAAGACGTTCTCGCAACAGGTGTTGTTGAACGCGTTACTCAGGACGGTTCTGTAATTACACACAAGCCAAAGGGAAAGGACAAGTTTGTTTTGGAAAGCCCTTGTCCAACACACAAAGAAGCAATCGAATTGATTTTGAACGCTATCACTGACAAAGATCACGGCGTTATTTCTGACATGAGCGTTATCGGTGCAGTTGGTCACCGCGTACTCCACGGTGGAGACAAGTTTACAAAGTCTGTAAAAGTTACTCCGGAAGTTCTCGACACATTCCGCTCAGTACAGGACCTGGGACCTCTCCACAACCCTGCAAACATCATGGGCATCGAAGCAGCTCAGAAAGTTCTCCCGAATGTTCCGCACGTAGCAGTTTTGGACACAGCATGGCACCAGACAATGGCTCCTGCACAGTTCCGCTATGCAATTCCAAAAGAATGGTACGAAAAATACGCAGCACGCCGCTACGGTTTCCACGGAACATCTTTCCTTTACACTGCAAAACGTGCATCAGTTCTTTTGCACAAAGCTCCGAAAGATACAAATGTAATCATCGCTCACGTTGGTAACGGTGCTTCCATGTGTGCAGTTAAAAACGGAAAATGTTTTGATACATCAATGGGTATCACACCGCTAGAAGGTCTCGTAATGGGAACACGTTCAGGTGACATGGACCCGGCACTTCCATTCTACATCATGCGCAAAACAGGCATGACTCCTGCAGAAATGGACACAGCAATGAACAAAAAATCAGGTCTTCTCGGTTTGACAGGAAAATCAGCTGACCGCCGCGACGTTGCAGAACTTGCAGAAAAAGGCGACAAAGACTGCCAGCTCGCAGTTGATATGGAATGCTACCGCCTCAAGAAGTACTTTGGTGCTTACATGGCAGCAATCGGTCCGGTAGACGCAATCGTTTACACAGCAGGTGTTGGTGAACACTCAGCCCTCATCCGCGGAAAGGCTCTCGAAGGTCTTGAATGGATGGGCGTAAAAATCGATCCTGTAAAGAACAAGCTTGCTAACACAGGCAACGCTGAAACCTGTATTTCTGCAGACGACAGCAAGGTAAAGGTATTTGTAATTCCAACAGATGAAGAGCTCGTAATGACAGAAGATGCATTTGCAATCATGAACGGAACTTACGATGTTCACACAAACTTTACTTACAGCTTCCAGGACCCTGCATACAAAAACAAGGCCCGCGAAGAAGGTCTCAAAAAAGACCTGGAAAAATGCCCTGACCTTGCTAAAATCATCGTAAGACCGTAGTTTTTATAATACGCCTTAACGACAGAGCCCGGCTGTGATAAACAGTCCGGGCTATTTTTTTTCTTTCAGCCAGTTGAGCGGGCTTGAGCCGGTGTTTTTCTTGAATACGTTGCTGAAGTAGTTCTGATTCTTAAAACCCAGAGCACTGGAAATCTCGCTCAATTCAAAATTTCCTGTACTGAGCATATTTTTTGCCTGTTCAATTTTTAATTTTTCGTGCAGCGACTGAACCGAAAGTCCCGTCAAATCCCTGCATTTTTTGCAGAGCAGGCTGCGGCTCACCATAAAGTAGCCGCACATTTTGTCTATGTCGGTCATTTCGTTTATGTGTTCCACAAGATAGTCAGTAATTTTTGCCACCGTCAGGCGTGTTCTTCCAGAGCCTTCCTTCGGCCTCTCATTGTTCAAATTCGTAAACTGCTGAATCTGGGCCGGTTCAAGTTCATAAGAACCGGTTTTTATTCTGCCGGCCTTTTTAAAAATATTATAAAGCGCGTTACTCAAAAGCATGCGGAGAACATCGTAGGTTGCAAGGTTCGGGCTCTTCATTACAAAGAAGGCATATCCAAAATACAGGTCAGCGTGATGCAGGATTTCCAGCATTACCGTGTATCGCCGGTCTTTAAGGAAAAACTCTTTCGGAAAAAGATGCGGTTCGATTATGTTCTGATGCATCAGTTTTTTAAGGTCTTCATCCGCTTCCGGCAAGGTAAATTCAATCCGGGAAACAGGGAACGAATAACTGACATTTTCTCCAAGGGCAATTACCACGCCCGGAATATCAAGTTCGGCCATCTGATACTTGAGCGCACTGAAAAGCTGTTCCATATTTGTAACGGAAAGGAAGTTCAATGCCTGACCTGAAATATTGTTTATGCGGTACGGATTTTCCCGGACAGAAATCGATTCATACTTTTGAAATACCGAAACAAGTGAGCGCATCTGATGAAAAATGTTTTCCATCTTGAACGAAAGATTTCTTTCCTCATTCTGCAGGACAGGAAGAAACAAAGCCCTGAGGGAACTTGTTGCGTTCTGGAAAAAATCCGAGTCAAAGTCATTCAGCTTGCGGTAATTCTGCATGACATTCTGGAACCACACAAGAATCTGACTCTGTTCCTCTTTATCATATGCATCCGAAAAAAATGCGTTAATCAGATTGTCGATGCTTTCCGGAGTTTCTGCGGGAAAGATATTTTTTGCTTCATCAAACAGGGCTTTACGAAGATTGTTTTCGGATTCAATTACAGCCGAAGCATCGTTAAAAATCTTTTCTTCAATTTTTGACTGCTTTACACTTGGTTCAATACAGCCGCAGCTCTGCCGGACAATAAGTTCCGTAGAAAAATACTGGGTTGGCGCATTTAAGTCAGGTACAAGAATTTTATCAAGCAAAAGTTCAACTGCCGCATAGCCGCGCTTAAAATAAACCAGGTCGATTGTTGTCAAAGGAGAGCGGCTTGTTACACTTTCATACCAGTTGTTGAATCCCACGACAGCCACATCCTTTGGAACCTGGATTCCATGGCGGTCAAGAAGTTCAATTCCTTCTGCGGCGATAATGTCGGAGGCTGTAACGATGGCATCAATCTGTCTTTTGTCATGGAGATCAAATGTTGAATTCAACTGTTCAAAGGCAG
>DLYJ01000151.1:233-10604 GCA_003447785.1 Treponema sp. | reverse complement strand
GCTTTCCTGGAAGTGTACATATTACCGGCATTTTTTTAAGGCCCCCCGGCATTTGACCTATAAAGTAAAATCGTCCAGGCGTGTCAAAAGCGCATCAAGCTTGTCCCCATATGCCGCATCCATCGCCCACTGCCCCGCAAGCTCCTGAACGTTTCTTGCAGATTTGGCCTTGTGGACCCAGCTGTAGCGCGGGTCAACGAGTTCTTTATTCAATTTGACGGAACTGTCGGTGGCGTATGCGTGCAGATGCTGAACATGTGCCCTTACGCCAAGTTGTTCTGTCGCAAAACACTCTCCCGGATGCTGTGCGTCCATCGCACCAAGCCCGCAGAAATTATTCATTCCCATTGTTACAAGGTTACCGAATGACAAAAAGCCCGTTTCAAGACACATCTGCACAAATGCACAGTCACTGTTGATTCCTTCGGAAGATGCTTCTTCGATGTAAAAACCTGCAAGACGGTTGATTTTATCGATTGAAACTTCAGGATTTTCTGACAGGAAGAACTGTACAAGTTCGCTCTGTTTTTTGACTCCTTCATCTGTCAGATTGCGGGAACAGACTTTCCGTAGCCCCCCTTCTTTTTTTTCTTCAATGGTTTCGATGTTTTCAATGCGGACTGTCACGCAGGAAGACAGGTTCAGCAGGAACAAAATGCTTAAAACACAAAAAATTGAATATGACGGAATTGAATTTTTACAGGTTTTCATTAATTCAATTATCGTAAAAACAGGCCTGATTTCTTAGCGTCATCCTGAATTCAGTTTATAACATTTATTTATTTTATCCCGGAGGGCTTTTTAAACAATCAGGACAATATATATAATGATGAAAGAAAAACCAATTGATATACGATCCCTTGTACTTAAAAACGGGCTTTCCTACCCGGACGACAGGGAACTTATTATGCTCATTTTAGGCACCGGGACCCGGCAGATGCCCGTGGAAGTGATGTCAGATAAAATCTTAAAAACCATCCTCCACTCAAACCCGGATGAGTGGGTAGAAAAAATGTGCCAGATTGACGGTGTGGGTTCAAGCCGGGCTCTTGCAGTTGCAGCCGCCCTTGAACTTGGCCGCCGCCACAACAGAAATCCTCAGGCGGTTGTAAACAAACCCATTGATGTAATTCCGTTTATCAAGCATTATGCGATGCAGCCATCCGAGCACTTTGTCTGCATCACAGTCAACGGCGGCCGGGAAATAATCAACATCCAGGTTATCTGCGTTGGCGCCGGAAACATGGCGATTATCAAGCCCGCCGACATATTCAGCCAGCCGATTAAGGACAGGGCCTCTGGAATTATTTTATGCCACAACCATCCGGGCGGTCACGCCGAGCCGTCTGACCAGGACATTCAGACAACAAACCGCCTGGCAAAGGCATCACAGGTTCTCGGGCTTGCGCTTCTGGATCATCTGATTGTAACAAAAAACGGCTATTTCAGTTTTCTGGAGCACTCAATGTTGCCGACTGGTCAGGAATGAAGTAAAATACACTTCATGAAAAAGTATCTTATTGTTTTTTTAATGATTGCCTCTGCAGGGCTTTTTGCACAGACAGACGCGGCTCAGAATTCAATGCCTGCCGCAAACCTTGATACTGAAGGTGAACCCCAGATTTTACAGTCGGAAAAAATTCAAATCATAAAAAACAACAAGACTAAAATCACAATCCGCTCAAACGTAAACAACGCGGCAGTATTCCTCAACGGTCAGTTTGAAGGAAACACCGATTTGACCATCAATGACCTGCCGGCAGGACGCTACAGCCTCCGCCTCGAAAAACAGGGCTACGAACCTAAGCGTTATATAATCAATGTAAGGGGTGGCCAGGAAGAAACCTTTTATGTTGAATTAACAAAGTATGAAGGCTATGTAACCTTTAATTCAACACCGGAAAACTGCCAGATTTCTGTGGACGGAACAACCATATCATCCCAGACGGTCCTTCTCCAGGAAGGCGAGCACACGGTAAGCGCCCGCCGCTTCGGCTACAAGGAAGAAAAGCAGACAATTTATGTATTCCGTCATACATATCAGGTAGTAAGTTTTAAACTTGAAGAAGCTCCATTTAATATTTTAAACCTCAAGACCTCCCGCTCAGCTTTTAACCCGTCCTTAAAGGGTACGGGCGGCAGAATCAAATTCACTTTTTACGCAACAAACCGAGGAACTGCAACCGTTACAATTCAGGACCGGATGTCAAACACAGTGGGCAGTTTTGAACTTGCTGAATTTACCACATGGAATCAGAGCGTAACCTGGGACGGCCGGGACAGCAGGGGCCTTATCTGCGGCGACGGAGTTTACACGGTAAGCGTAGACAGCGGAGACAGGCATCTTGAACAGACATTTACCATCGACAGCACAATAAAACTCCCGTCAGTTACACTTACCCCAGGCGGCAGCGGAATTGGAAGCCTTCCACAGGCATTCCGCCTTCCCGAATCAACCTGTATTCTCGAGATTTCAGGCGGGGCTGTTCTGGCAGACATCGACGGCACGGTTCCACTCTACCGTGAAGACAGCGAAGGAACTTTCTACGCAAGCCCGCTGAGCCTCGGCCTTTTGTACTGTCCCCTGGAATTCCTGGAGCTTTCATTTAAAGGCGCCCTCCTCCTGGCTTATCCAAAAACTCCGGGACTTATCACGGGAGCGGCTAAATTTGCTTTCCGCAACAGGATGTCTTCAGGAGATTTGGACTTTGGCTTTACGCTCAGAGCCGGCAGAACCGGAGCCGGTACCTGGGAGCCCTACGGAGCTGACACTGGAAACGGTTTATCCATCGGCGGTCTTTTAGGCTGGGATGCCGGAATCATTTACACAGGTTTTTCAAGCGAAGCCGTATGGTATTCAACTGCGGGAACAGACAACGAAGGCTCGGACTTTGTATGGAAAAACGGACTTGCCCTCCAGTTGAACACACAGGCGGTTTCTGCAGGATTGTGGGGAGCACTTAATTCATCCTTTGGAAACAGCAGGCGGATAAATGATTTGCGCGATAAAAACGACTGGACGCGTGCCGTGGAAGCAGGGCTCGATCTTCACATCAAGCCCTTTGAAGCATCGTTCATGTTCAATGCAGGTGTAAGCACACTTCTCTTTGAAAAGGCAGAATACCTTAAAATCACGGCAGGCGTTACGGTAATTTTTTAGAATCCCGGATGCATAAATAATCAAAGGGTAAATTCTAATTCTTAATTATTTGATTTTTTTAAACTTCTCCCCCATACTGATAATACATGGATTTTTTATCAGAGCTTCAAAGAGAACGCTACGGCTACATTCCAAAAATTCCTCTCATACTGGAACAGAACGCGACGGACGTTGTTGTAAAGACAGGCTCAGCGATTCTCCAGTCAGAAAATCATGAACAGATTCAGAAAGAGTTTCCCCTGACCGCAGGCCGCCCTGAACTTTCCTTTATCAAGGGACAAAATGAAGAAGGCGGAAAAAAACGGCACGTCGGCGTCCTTTTAAGCGGAGGCCAGGCACCGGGCGGTCACAACGTAATAGCCGGAATTTTTGACGCGCTCAAACAGGCAAATCCGGATTCAACCCTGTACGGATTTCATTTGGGACCGGGCGGACTTGTAAAAGGCGATTACGAAATTCTTGAAAAACAAAAAATCGACGAATACCGCAACACCGGCGGTTTTGACATAATCGGAAGCGGACGAACAAAAATCGAAACAGAAGACCAGATTGCAAAAACAATCGCCACTGTCAAAAAACTCAGACTGGACGCACTCATAATAATCGGAGGCGATGACAGCAACACAAACGCCGCCTTCCTTGCAGAGTGCTTTGAACAGAACAAAATCAAATGCTGCGTAATCGGAGTTCCAAAAACAATCGACGGTGACTTAAAAAACAAATTTATCGAAACTTCCTTCGGATTCGACACTGCAACAAAGGTTTATTCGGCACTGATCGGCTCGCTGTCCCGGGACACGATGTCTTCAAAAAAATACTGGAACTTTGTAAAACTCATGGGCCGTTCAGCGAGCCACATCGCACTTGAATGCGCGCTCCAGGTTCATCCCAATGTTACGCTGATTGGAGAAGAAATTGCCGCAAAAAACATTGGACTGGCGCAGATTCTCCACGACATTTGCACCGTAATCGCAAAACGGGCCGAAAAGGGGCTCAACTTCGGAACAATTCTGATTCCGGAAGGCATTGTTGAATTCATTCCGGAGACTGCAAACCTTATCAACGAGCTTAACCGAAACTGGGTTGAATACGAAAAGGTTTTTACAGCCCTCACAACCCTTGAGTCCAAAAAAAAGTGGCTCAAAAGCCGCATTTCGTCGGCCGCCTTTGACACCCTTGAGCTTCTTCCCCCTGAACTTGCAGAACAGTTTCTGGGGCTCCGGGACCCCCACGGAAACATCATCGTAAGCCAGATTGAAACGGAAAAACTTTTTATCATTATGTGCAAAAACTACCTGGAAACAATGCAGGGAATCGGCACCTACAGGGGAAAGTTTTCTCCCATGGCACTTTTTTACGGCTATGAAGGCCGCTCTGTTTTTCCTTCAAACTTTGACTGCAATTACTGTTACGCCCTGGGAAAAGCCGCCTTTTTACTGGCAGCAAACAACGCAAACGGCTACATTACCTGCATAAAAAACCTGGCCTCATCTCCTGACAAATGGCTTGCCGGAGGCGTTCCCCTCACAATGATGATGGGAATGGAAACACGAAAGGGAAAGTTAAAGCCTGTAGTTTCAAAATCCCTTGTAGACATTACCGCTCCCGCATTCAAGGAGTTTGAAAAACACCGGGATGAATGGGCAGTAAACACGGATTACCGCTTTCCGGGACCAATTCAATACTACGGTCCTCCATCTGTCTGTGACCGCATAACTGAAACGCTCAGACTTGATTCCACAAGGTGAATTTAGTTATATTTTTACTATGAATTTATACACAAGACATCAGTTATTCAAAACCGCTTTTTTCAGCATTATTGCAGGCGCTTTACTCGCAACCCTGGCAATCGTTTTTGTTTCTAAAAAAACTAATTCAAATAAAGAACAAATCACGGAAACTTCAACCACAGCAGTACAGCTTACGGAACAGGAAATTCCGGAAGAAGATTCTCCTGTTGAACCTGCCCCTGCGGAACAGCCGAAGGTAACTAAAACTGCAACATCTTCTTCCCAGTACACTCAGGACGAAGAACAGAATATTTACGTTTACGAAAAATGCAACGAAGCCGTTGTAAACATCACGACACAGGTTATGGGAATCAACTGGTTTCTTGAACCGGTTGTTCAGGACGGCGGCTCAGGCTCAGGTTCAATCATCGACAAACGGGGTTATGTTGTAACAAACGTTCATGTAATCAGCAAGGCAAATAAAATCAGCATTTCCCTCTGGGACGGCACAAGTTACGAAGGCCGCGTAATCGGTCAGGACGTGGAAAGCGACATCGCAGTCCTCAAATTTGACCCGCCGGAAAACGTTCAGCTCAAGACAATCGATTTCGGCGACTCAAAGGCTCTGAAGGTCGGACAGAAAGTTATCGCCATCGGAAACCCCTTCGCCCTTGAACGCACAATGACCACCGGAATTATCTCCGGACTTGGACGCCCGATTCAGGAAAGCAAAAACGTAATTATCCGCAACATGATTCAGACGGATGCGGCCATCAACCCGGGCAACAGCGGCGGACCGCTACTTGATACACGGGGCAAAATGGTGGGAATCAATACCATGATTATTTCAAACTCAGGCTCTTCAGCTGGAATCGGTTTTGCGGTTCCTGTAAGCACTGCCCGCCGCGTTGTAAACGACCTTCTCAAGTACGGCAGGGTACGGCGCGGTACAATGAATATTTATCCTGTTCAGATGACATCAAATATCGCTTCTTACGCAGGCTTAAGCATCAATTATGGAATTCTCATCAGCCAGGTTGAAAGCGGAAGCAACGCAGAAAAAGGAGGCCTGCGGGGTGGAACTAAGGCAGTTCAGTACGGAAGCAGATTTAACCCCACAACAATTTATCTTGGCGGAGACATCATCACTGCCATCGACAATATTGACGTAAGAACTTACGCAGACTACACCAGCGCCCTTGAATCAAAACGCCCCAACGATACAGTTACTGTAACCGTTATGCGCGACGGTGAATTCAAAAAGCTCAAAATCCAGCTGGACGGCGCTGACGTAGATTCAAGTGACAGGGGAACACAGCTGTAAAAAATGAAACGACTAAGCCTTTTTGCCGCCATAGCCCTACTTAATTCACTTGCTTTTGCAAAGACGGTAACCTTTCCTGTCAGGGGCTTTTCTACCGTTGGAGAAGAGAGCGTGCCTGTTCAGCTTGAATGGGACGAATCCTGGTTTGGCAAAAACTCCGCCCATACCTATAACCACGACCTTGCCCGCATTGCCGCAGTTTTTGCGGAAGTTGCCTATGTAGATGCAGACTCCTCAAATCCGGGCAACGAACTTTCAAAATGCTACGAAGCCCTGGGTTTTGAAAGCGCCCTTGTTGAATATCATTACGATGTAGATTATGAAGACAGCCTCTGGGGAAACGACCAGACTGCCTTCAGTTTTGCCACAAAACAAATCCAGAGTTCAACCGGAAAGCACAATTTGATTTTTATTGTAATCCGCGGAACTCCCTTAAATGCAAACGAATGGATTTCAAACGTCAACGTAAGCGACAGGACTCAGAAGCAGGACCTTTACCACGAAGGTTTTATGCGGGCAACCCAGCAGGTTCATACCGCGTTGATTTCCTACCTCTTAAAAAACAGAATCGATATCGATAACTGCTATTTTCTGATTACCGGTCACAGCCGCGGGGCTGCGGTTGCAAACCTGCTTGCAGCCTGGTTTTTAAATTCAGATATTTTTGATTCATCCAGGGTCTACGCCTACACCTTTGCAACTCCAAACGTTACGACACAAAATGACGCCTGGGACCAAAAATACGGCTACATCTGGAATATAGTCAGCGCAGAAGACATTGTTCCCACAGTTCCCATGAATTACGACAAGTGGAAGTTCAAGAAATTCGGAAACACCCGCGCCCTCGTCAATGCATGGAACTGCGACAAGGATTTGTTTGAAGGCACCCTGCTCAAAAAAATGAACTCTTACTACAACAAATTCTTACTCCGGGATTACCAGCCCTTCAGGACGGGACCTTTTCTGCCGATTCAGGTATCTGCCATCACAACAAGCTACAACAAGAACGTAAACAGTTTTTACACAGGAGTTCTCGGCCTGAGAAAACGCACCGAGGCCATTTTTATTAAAATCTTTTCGACCGGCAATAAAAAACAGAAGGCTGAGGAAGGCTTTCTGGATTCAATAATTGCAAACTGGCTTACAAAACAGTTTGGCTACGGCAAGGACGAATTAATCAACGCATTCCTCGACATGCACGCCATGGAAGGCTATCTTTCCTGGATGCTTGCCCTGGACGAAGAGGAAGTTTTTTCTGAAAAAGGTACGGGCATTATTGTCTTTAAGGGCAACTGTGACTACGCGGTTTTTGATAAAGAAGGAAAGGCGGTTGCTTCGATTATGGACGGCAAGGTTGATTTTTCAAAGGTTAACCTTCCGGTTGCGGCAAGTTCATTTTTACAGGATTCTGTTCAGGTTGGAATTCCTGCAAATGATGAATTCAGCATAATTATTTCCAAGGAAAGCGTTATTCCCACACACATGAGCGCAAAAATCCAGCACTACAGTGCCGCCGGAACCCTGATTGAAGAATTTGACAAAAAAGCCTTCCACCCCTTTGCGGGAAGAGTCTATAAATTTACCGCAGGCTTAAATACCCTTGAAGAAACCGAGGTTAACCCGAAAAAGATTTACGGCTCACAGGCGCGTAAATTAAGAAAAGACGGTAAAACCCGCCAGGCAATTACCTTTGACGTAACCGGCGAGATCTACGGCGCAACATCCGGCGAACTTGGAGGCGGCGTTCACCTGGGAAACCGTCTCATTTACGGAAGCCTTCTTGCAAGCCACAACTTTATCAAGCCCTTCCGTTCCCTCGAATTAAGTCCCGGCTTCGGAACACGCTGTATTTTGTGGGGACCTGTCCTGCTTGATCTTGAACTCTTTTCAAAATTCTATTTTATCATGGACGACAAGCTTCTCGGGCAGGATGACAGCCGTTACAATCTTGTTCCGGCAGCAAGAATTTCCCTTTCATTCATGCCAAAACACAAGACCCGCCTTTTCGGTGCCATCGTCCTTGAAGCTCATATTTACGATTTTAACGACGCAGCCTTCAGTGACGGCTACCGTGTAACCCCCACCGGACACGCAGACGCAAACTCAAGTTTTGCAGTCGTACCAAACTTCCAGTTCGGAATCCGCTTCTAATTTTGAGGAATTATGCAGACAAAGGAAATTACACTTTTGTGCAAAGTTGTAGATAATTTTGGCGACATCGGCGTGGTTTACCGCCTTGCCCGTGCCATAAGCGATATCGATTCAACAATTCAACTGAATATCATCTGTTCAGATTTACAGTCCTTTGCCGCCATGAACAGCGCAGTGGACAAAAACAAAAAGCTCCAGAAAATTGAATACAACGGCGCCCGATGGACCATAATCGACTGGAACATCACCATTTCCCATCTTATTGAATTAAACGGCTTTATGCCGGACTTTGGCGTAATTCTTGAGTGCTTTCAGTGCGGACGGCCTGACTTTCTTGAAGACATTTTATTTGATAAAAACAACACAAAACTCTACCGGATAATCAATGTTGAATATTTAACCGCAGAAGATTATGCAGAAGAGTTTCACTGCCTCAAAAGCGGAACCCGAAGTGCACTTGTAAAAAAGGTCAACTTTATGCCCGGCTTTACTGCAAAAACCGGCGGAATGATTCTGGACAGGTCTTTTATGAACTGTCTTTCAAAGGCAAAACAGAGTTCCCCAAACGCAGATGAGTTTACAGTTACACTTTTTTCCTACGAGCGTGATTTTACGGCAGTTTTTAAGGCCCTTATTGAATTCCAGGCTCTGATTCAACAGAAAAATCCTAACTTTAAGGTAAAGGTTCTTGCGGCAGACGGAAAAAGCCTTCCTTACGCAAAAAAAGCACAGGAAGCTACAGGCTCAAAACTTGAATTTACAGCGCTTCCCTTTATGGCACAGGGCGAATGGGACGCTCTTTTATGCAGGTCTGACTTTAACTTTATCCGCGGAGAAGACTCCCTTTCCCGGGCCTGTCTCTGCTCAAAGCCCTTTTTCTGGCACGCCTACGTTCAGGAAGATAATTACCAGCTTGTCAAAGTAGAAGCCGTACTGAATAAACTTGTCCCGTACATCAGTGATGAAAAACTGGGACAGAACTTAAGGCGCCAGTGGTTCAATTACAACACACCGGACAAGGATCTTGACAGCGGCGACCTTGTTGAAATATTTCTTGCATCTTACGAGGGTAAGCTCACAGCAGATTTTGCCCATTTCAGCAAAGACCTTCTTTTGAACGGTAATCTGGCAATGAATTTATTGAATTACATAAAGAGCCTCTGATCTATATTCAACACCTTATTCAACACCGTTGCCCGCCTTGCAAATCTCAAAACTGTTCTACTTGAAGAAAAATATAAAAATATATAAAATAAATAAATGCAGTTAAATGCAAAACTCTTTTTTAAAGGAACAGCGGAATGATTACAACAAATGAAATTAAAGTTGGCTCAGCTTTTATGTTTGAAAACTCACCATTCATCGTACAGAAGAAACTTGGACAGAAAGGTGGACGCCAGGGTATTACAGTAAATCTTCGCGTACAGAATATTCTTACAGGTTCAACACAGGACCTCGGTATTGATGCAGGCGAAAAATTCGAAGAAGTTGAACTGGAAGAAAAAAATGTAAAACTTTCTTACATCGATGGTAACGACTACCACTTCATGGATCAGGAAACATATGACGACATCATGCTGGATAAAGATTACCTCGGCGACAACGCAGGTTACATCTCTCCTGATGATGACTACGAAATCAAAGTTACATACTACAACGGAAACCCAGTAGGTGTTCGTCTCCCTGTAAACGTAACACGCACAATCACATACTGCGAACCTGGTGTTAAAGGTGATACATCTGGTAAATCAACAAAACCGGCTACTCTGGATACAGGTATGGAAGTAAAAGTTCCATTGTTCTGTAACACAGACGACCGTATCGTAATCGATACACGCGACGGTTCATTCGTAGAACGCGCCAAGAACTAACTTCAAGAGCAACGCTCAAGAACTAAGTTCTGTCTGATAAAAAAAGAGAGCCTTCCGGTTCTCTTTTTTTTTGCCTTTTCACCTTTTAAGACGGATTATTTTTTACCAGTACAATTCTGCTTCAAAAGAAACGCC
>DLYJ01000151.1:0-125 GCA_003447785.1 Treponema sp. | reverse complement strand
TCCGTAAATGCTTACCTTCTGGCCGAGCATCGCTTCCTTTGCATAATTCAACCTGAAGTCCTTAAAGCTCTGGTGGCGGAGGTCTGAAGGCAGTGCGTCTGCAACAAAGGCACCGTAGCGCGCAT
>DLYJ01000026.1 GCA_003447785.1 Treponema sp. | reverse complement strand
AAATCATGTCGCCTTCGTTTTCGCGGTCTTCGTCGTCACTTACAAGAATAATTCTGCCCCTGCGCAAATCTTCAAGTGCTTCCTGAATTGAATTGTAATTCTGCATAAAAAAAGCCCCGTATTACTACAGGGCTCATTGAATTCAAAAAAATAAACACCAGACACTCATCGTGCCAAAAAAAGTTTACTTCTTCCATCCGGACTATACCGTCGGCCACGGAATTGCACCGTGTCATGTCGCACTGCGACTCGCTGGCTTACGCTTTTTGCGCTTACAGCCGGTGGGGAATCACACCCCGCCCTGAAGTTTCCTTATGCTAACACAATCACCAGGGGTTTGGCAACAGGCTGAGCCTTAAAAAGATCCGTAATTTGCAGCGGCCTCATCAACACTCATATTACCCAGCATAACCTGATAAACGGCCTTTCTCATCTGTTCGTTTGCAGCATCCACAAGACCAAGTTCATTCAGATAAAGCGGAGTTGAAGCGCTCAAAGGTGAATAGATTTCATCAAAGGAATAGTCCCTTGAAGCCGTAATCAGACGCTTTATTTTTGCAAGATTATTGAGTTCCTCCGTTCGTACAAGAAAGCGCATGAATTCATTTACCGCCTGGAGATTTACCGAATTTTTATTTACAGAAAAACCTACGGCAACGGAATTTACAAAATTACTTCCTTCGTCTGAGGCAGGAAAAGTGTAAAAACTGTATTTAAACGGGCTTGCGGAAAAAGCCTGTGACTGAGATTCTCGCTTTAATGTTCCGGAAACCGTATCGGCATCACACAGCATTACGGGAACATCTCCTTCAAAAAAGCGCATGATTACAGCATTGTATTTGTCTTTAATCAAGCGGCATTCTTCTAAATCAATAAAACCGCCCTCCATAAAATTCTGTACCCTCTCTAAGGCAGGTCTGAGATATTTACCTGCATCGCTCTTAAGACTGTTAAGGCTTTCAACTGCATCCGGCTTATTCAGGATTGATTTACAGAAATATGAATAAATCACTGGAAGCCCCATAAAATTATCTGCATAGACCATAACCGGACTTTTATAACCTGCTGCCTTCAAACCGGAACAGGCGTCTTTAAGTTCCTTATAATTGCCTGGAATTTTAATTCCCTCTTTTTTAAACAGATCTTCATTTACAAGCATTCCGTAGGAACCGGACAGAACCGGAACCATGGGCACTTTTCCGTCCTTTGTACGGCAGACAAGTTCACTTCTGAGTGCACCAAGATTAAAACCGGTCTTTTTTTCATCATCCAAGTTTTCTGCACAGTCCTGAACGATTTTATAATCCTCCCTGTCCAGCATCCATGGAAAAGTCATATAGATGTCAGGGGCAGCCCCGCTGGACAGGGCAGATTTTATTGTCGATTTATAGCTGTCAAGGTAAGAATAAGACAGTTCAATTCCCGGGTAAAACTCATTAAAACGGTCAAACTCTGCTTCCAGGGCTTCAAAATTTTTATAGTTGCCTGCAATGCTGATACGGCATTTTGTATCCGGAGAAAGGCGGGCCTTAAAAGCTGACTTTGATTCCTCCTTTTTCTGACAGGACATACACAGTCCACAAACCAAAACAGCAAAAATACCGAAAACCTTAAACTGAATTCTTTTCATTTTTCATCTCCCGGACAGCTTCCTCAGCGGCGCTCATCCTTTATCTTTTTGAGTTCGTTTATTACAAGCTTAATATCAATGGGTTTTGCAATATGTCCGTTCATTCCCGCTTCAAGGCACTCTGCTACGTTTTCAGAAAAAGCATCTGCTGTCATCGCAATAACGGGAATCTGTGAAAGACGGCTGTCTTTAAGGCTTCGGATTTTTCTCGTAGCTTCAAGGCCGTTCATCACAGGCATCTGGATATCCATAAATACCGCATCGTAAAAGTCTGGTACTGCTTTTTCAATTATTTCCACGGCTATTTTACCGTTTTCTGCCCTCTCGCTATTTATTCCGTAAATTTCAAGAAGGGTGTGAATGATTTCCCAGTTAACGTCCATGTCTTCTGCAATCAGAACATTCATTCCGGCAAGGCCTGAATTTTCATCTTCCGAGGCAGAACTTTCATTTTTAATTTTCAGGACTTCACAGATTTTTTTATACAGTGAAGAGCGGAAAAGCGGCTTGCTTATAAATCCGTCTGCCCCCGCTTCCCTTGCATTGTTTTCTATCTGAGACCAGTCATAGGCAGAAACTAGAATTATTGAAATATCCTTGCCCGCAGTTGCCCTGATTCTTGTAGTAAGGTCTATGCCGCTGATTCCCGGCATTTTCCAGTCGATGATTATAAGATCGTAAAGCTTTCCCTGATTTTTTTTCTGTTGAATTTTTTCAAGGGCCTTTTCTCCGCTATCCGCAGTTTCAGGCTTTGTTCCAAGAGATTTAAGGGTGTCAGAAGCGGTCTCAAGAAGAACTTCATCATCATCAACCATAAGAATTTCAAGAGGGGGCAGAATCATTTCTTCTTCTGCCCTGTCGCTTATGCTCAACTCAAGAGTAACTGTAAAGGCAGTACCCTTTCCTTCTTCACTTGAACACTCAATCGTGCCGCCCATCAGGTCTACCATATTTTTTGTAATGGCCAGTCCGAGCCCCGTTCCCTGAATCGCATTTATGCGGCTGTCCGTCTGTCGCGTAAACGGAGAATACATTTCCTTCATGTACTCTTTTGTCATTCCGATTCCGGTATCCTTAACCGTATAAATAAGCTTTAAAAAACCCTCTTTTTCTCCCGGAGCTTCCTGCATATCAACATAGACGCCTTTTCCTTCGGGAGTGTATTTTAAGGCATTAGACAAAATGTTTATGAAAATCTGATTGATTCGAAGCTGATCCGCATAAAGGTTTTCATGGCTGATGTTTTTGCAGCGGAAGCGGAAATCAATGTTTTTCTGTCTGACCATGGGCTGAGAAAGATTTACGAGGTTTTCTGCAGTATCGGCAACGGAAAAAACAACCGGAGACAGTGTAATTCTGCCGCTTTCAATCTTTGACAGGTCAAGAATATCGTTTATGAGCGTAAGGAGATGATTTCCTGCAAGACGGATTTTTTTAAGGTTCTCAGAAACAAGATGAGGTTCGCCCGCGTTTTTTTCTGCAATCGCAGTAAGGCCGATAATCGCATTCATCGGGGTACGGATGTCGTGGGACATTGCAGACAAAAAGTCAGTCTTTGCGCGGCTGGCCGATTCTGCTACCTTTGCAGCGGCGGCAAGCTTTTTGTTGATATTTGCAAAAAACATTATATCCAGAATCAATAGAATTATGAGTCCGGCTGCAACCACACCGATCAAAGTCCAGTCAACTTCGTTTTTATCTATGTCTTTAAGCGGAATATACGAAATAATTGACCAGTCAGACGCAGAGTTTACCGGAACATGGGCAATGAGGCAGTCTTCACCACGGGAGTTTTTCATTATAAAACTTCCTTTCTTATGCACCAGCTGGTGAAGTTCCTCCATTTCCTGATAGTCAGACTTATTATAGGATTTATAGAATTCAAAAAAGTTGGAATTCTTAAAGGATTTTCCCTTGATGATGTAATTTCCTTCCGAATCAATCATGGAAATCTGGGCATCTTCATAACGCTCTGTAGGAAAACTCCATTTTTCAGAAATGCTTTCCAGGGGAATGACGCGCATCAAAAGAGCTTTTTTGAGTCTGCCGTCATCTGCCGTAAGGTTTACAACATCACAGAAGGCTATGGATTGAATTCCATTTACGGGGTTTGTATAGGAGCGGGTAACATGAACTGAATCAAAGGAATTTGTATAAAGATATGTGCTCTGTTCAGGCTCAAGTTCTGAGCGCAGATTGGTCAGCGAAGAAAGAATGTCTATATTTTCGTAACTGACAGTATTAACTTCAGGATTTTCCGTGTGGCCCCTGTTTGAAAGCCCCTTAAGACTGTCCAGCATAATGATATGGGAAGAATAGTTTTTAACTACCTGAACCAAGTTCAAATATTCTACAGTCTGCCTGAGGGTAAGGTTATTGTGATTTATATAGCGTGCCCAGGAATTACACAGACGCTGTTCACCTTCCAGATAATAGGTCGTAACACGTTCAAGCCCCACCGTCATGTTTACAAAATTTTCCCGGTTTCTTTCCTTATGAAAATCGCCCTGGCTTGTAACGTGAAGAACCACAAAAAAAATAATAAAAATGACAATAACGATATTTGTAATAAGAACAGGAAGTTTTTTCATCACTTCTCCGAAGGATTTTCAACAGTGGAAAGGAATTTTTTCTGTATTTTTCTTATCTTTTTATAAAGTTCATAAAAGTCTTCTCCGCCTGTTTCCAAAGCCCCGCCGTTCGCAGTTTCTGCTCCCGTACAGGCGCGGAGTTTTTCCGTAAGGTCTGAGATTAAATCATAAAGGGGTGTCAAACTCACATTGGCAATTACCCCCTTTAAGGCATGGCACAGTTCAAAGGACTTTACATAATCCTCTGTCTTTAAAGCGCCCCCTAAAAGTTCAAAATTTTCGTTTTTAAGGGCAAGGCTTACCATTTTAAGGTAAAAATCTTCCTTACCAA